>JBLNDU010000001.1:0-3754 GCA_050261935.1 Nocardioidaceae bacterium
CCTCGCGCTGGTCCGCGCGGCCGAGATCGCGTAGCCAGGAACGAGACAACAGGCAGCAGGCCCAATCCCGCTTGCGAGGCGGAAATCCTGGCTTCGGCCGCGGGTAACTTCGGACTAGCAAGTATTTTGAGGATCCGAGCAAGGGAGACGCCGATGGAACGCCGCACGCTGGGCTCGCACGGGCTCGAGGTCTCCGCCGAGGGCCTCGGCTGCATGGGGATGTCCGAGTTCTACGGCAGCGCCGACGAGCGTGAGGCGATCGCCACGATCCACCGCGCGCTCGAGCTCGGGGTCGACTTCCTCGACACCGCGGACATGTACGGCCCGTTCACGAACGAGCGGCTCGTGGGACGGGCGATCGCCAGCCGCCGCGACCAGGTCGTGCTGGCCACGAAGTTCGGCAACCAGCGCCGCGAGGACGGCTCGTGGGTGCGCATCAACGGCACGCCGGAGTACGTGCGCGAGGCATGCGACGCCTCCCTCGCGCGCCTCGGCGTCGACCACATCGACCTCTACTACCAGCACCGGGTCGACCGGACCGTCCCCATCGAGGAGACCGTGGGCGCCATGGCCGAGCTCGTGCAGCACGGCAAGGTCCGCCACCTCGGCCTCTCCGAGGCCTCGCCCGAGACAATCCGCCGCGCGCACGCCGTCCACCCCATCGCGGCGCTGCAGA
Organism: Nocardioidaceae bacterium; assembly: GCA_050261935.1. Lineage (GTDB taxonomy): Bacteria > Actinomycetota > Thermoleophilia > Solirubrobacterales > Thermoleophilaceae > JBLNDU01. Next base: position 677 of record JBLNDU010000001.1, read on the forward strand.
CGGAGTACTCGCTGTGGTCGCGCGACGTCGAGGCGGCGGTCCTGCCGACGGTCCGCGAGCTCAGCATCGGATTCGTGGCCTACAGCCCGCTCGGCCGCGGCTTCCTGTCGGGGCGCTTCCGGCGGCCCGAGGACATCCCGGAGGGCGACTTCCGTCACAACCACCCGCGCTTCACCGGCGAGAACTTCCAGCGTAACCTCGAGCTGGTCGAGCGCGTGCGCGAGATCGCCGCCGAGCGCGACGTGAACCCGGGCCAGCTCGCGCTCGCCTGGGTGCTGCACCAGGGCCGCGACATCGTGCCGATCCCCGGGACGAAGCGCCGCGCCTACCTCGAGGAGAACGTGGCCGCCGCCGAGCTCGAGCTCTCCGACGAGGAGCTTCGTCGCCTGGACGAGGCCGCGCCGGTCGGGATTACCGCCGGCGACCGCTACACGGACATGTCCTCCGTCGACGCCTGACGAACCACGGACGAGCGCAGCCCAGACGTTGCCGCCGCGTGTCGCGGCAGGCGACTTCGGGCTTGTGCGAGGTGAAGGCTCTGGCGCAACCGTGACGGCGCCGCTCGGGGCGAGCGACGTCAGGGCGCCAGCGCGGCCAGCACGAGCTCGTCGTGCTCGCCCGGCTTGACCCTGCGCAGCACGCGCTCGATGCGCCCGTCCGGGCCGACCACGAACGTCGTGCGCTCCGCGCCGAAGCTCGTCCTGCCGCGTAGCTCGCGCTCGACCCAGACGCCGTAGCGCTCCGCGACCTCGTGATGCTCGTCGGCGAGCAGCGTGAAGCCGAGCCCGTGCTTGTCGTGGAAGCGCTTGACCGCCGCCACGGGGTCGGGCGAGATCCCGAGCACGACCGCGTCGGCGGCGTCGTAGTCGGCGCGGTGGTCGCGCACCCCGCAGGCCTGCGCCGTGCAGCCCGGCGTGTCGGCGCGCGGATAGAAGTAGAGCACCACCCGGCGTCCGGCGAGCTCGGACAGCCGCACGGGCCTCCCGTCCTGGTCCGGCAGCTCGAAGTCGGGTGCCGTGTCGCCTTCGTTCATGGGCCCTCCTCTCAACGCAGGAGCTTGGACAGCCGGCGGTCCTTCAGCACGCGCCCGGCCGTCTGCTCGGTCGGGCAGTAGACCAGCACATGGTCCTTGAAGTGGATCGCCTCGAGGCGGGTCCCGCAGCGCGGGCAGGGCTCGCCCTGGCGGCGGTGCACCTTGAGCGGCATCGGCAGCTTGTCGGGCACCGTGTCGCCGATCACCTCCTCGTAGTGGTCGAGCGCCGCGCCGAGCACGTTCGCGCAGGCGGCGCGCAGGCGCTCGAGCTCGTCGTCGGACAGCTCGGAGCCGAGCCGGAACGGCGACAGGCGCGCCTCCCAGAGCAGCTCGTCCGACCACGAGCGGCCGATCCCCGCGATCACGCGCTGGTCGCGCAGCAGCGGGTGAAGCTGGCGCGGCTCGTCGAGCAGCCGCCCGAGCTCGTCCGCCGCCGGCGGCGGGAACGCGTCGGGGCCGAGCGTGGCCACGGCCTCGTCGCGCTCGAGCTCGGCGCTCGGCAGCAGCTTGACCCAGGCGCGCTGCTGGGTGCCGAACTCGCGCAGGCGCAGCTCGCGCCCGTCGGCGAGCCGCACGAGGAGCCGCGAGCTGCGATCGCGCAGCGACGCTCGCGACTCATACAGCTGCAGCCGGCCGGCCGACATGAGGTGCACGAGCAGCGACAGCTCGCCGGCGTCGACGACCAGCATCTTGCCCGCGCGGCCCACGCCGCGCAGCCCCGCCCCGGCGAGCGCGTCGAGCGGCGGGTCGAACGTGCGCAGCGCGACCATGCCGGGCGCGAGCGCCGACTCGACCGTCGCGCCGCGCAGCGCGCGGTCGAGCCGGCGCGCCGTGATCTCGACCTCGGGCAGCTCGGGCACCGCCATCCGAGGATAGGCGCGCGGCGCCTACCCTGTGCCGCATGCGCATCTCGGTCGCAGCCGACGAGCGCACCGGCGTGGCGGACGAGCTCGTCGAGGAGCTCCGCCGCCGCGGCCACGAGGCGCTGCTCCACGGAGCGCTGGGCGAGGACGAGCGCGCCGACTGGGCGTGGGCGAGCGAGGCCGCCGCGCGCGATGTCGCGGAGGGCCGCGCCGAGCAGGCGATCGTCTGCTGCTGGACCGGGACGGGGGCGTCGATCGCGGCCAACAAGGTGGCGGGCGTGCGGGCCGCGCTGTGCGGCGACGCGCAGACGGCGCGCGGCGCCCGGCGCTGGAACGACGCGAACGTGCTCGCGCTGTCGCTGCGCACGACGAGCGAGGCCCTGCTCGGCGAGATCCTCGACGCCTGGCTCGCCGAGCCGCCGAGCGGCGAGCCGGACGACGTGGCGAACGTGCGCCACCTCGACGCGATCGGCTGAGCGGCGCGGGCCCGCGACCTGGGCTCGTGCGCCGGGCGCGGATCTCGGCGCGGGGCGGCGAGCTCGGACCCCGGCGCTCCGCCCCGCGTCGACGGCTCAGGCGCGTGTCGCGAGCGGCCGGCCCTGCTCGTCGCACGGAAGCGGGCGGCCGGGATGGTCCTCGCCGAAGTCCTCGGCGAGATCGCCGGACACCCGCTCGAGATCGGTCGAAGGCACCTTGATCAAGCCGGTGTACGGACGGTCCATGTCCGCGATCGCCAGTTGGACCACCACCAGGACGGTCGTGAGGCCGACCAGCGCGAAGATCTGAGTGTTCCTCCGCACGTTCGGCAGCGTGAAGGTCGCGAGCGCGAACAGCCCGACGGTCGTGGAGCCGATCATCAGGATGGTGATCGCCGTCGGAAGCGCGGGCCGCGCCTCGGTGAGGCGCCTGCTGCGCGACTCGCCGCGCTCCTTGTCGGTCGTCAGCAGCAGCGGCAGGGGCTGGTCGCCGCCTCGCTCGACCAGCTCGCCGTAGACCTCCCGCATCCCGCCCGTCCACTCGCTGGCCTCGGGCGCCGTGCGGCCGGACCCGGTCGTCTCCCACTCCAGCTCGGCCATGACGCGCGCGTAGCAGGCGACCGCCGCCTGGAGGCGCCGCGCCTGCGAAGGCGGGGCGTAGCCCGCCGTCTCGAACAGGAAGTCGACCTTGCGCGCCTCCTCGCCG
>JBLNDU010000002.1:0-13574 GCA_050261935.1 Nocardioidaceae bacterium
CCTTGAGCACTCGGGCCCCGAGTCGCTCGGCGAGCCGGCGCGGGTCGACCTCGAACAGGCGGTGGGGGTCGCCGGCCGCGGCCCAGACGCGCGGGTGGCGCAGGAGCTCCTCGTCGAGCACGACCGGCAGCCCGTGGCCGAAGGGCGGCACGCCGCCGATCGCGAAACCGGTCGCCGCCCGCACCTCGTCGGCGGTGGCGGGCTCGCATTCGGCCGCGTCGAGCTCCCGGCAGAGCGCCTCGACGTCGATTCGGTGCTTGCCGGAGGCGACGCACACGATCGGATCGCCGTCCGCGATGAACACGATCGACTTGGCGATCTCCCCCGGGTCGCAGCCGACCGCGTCCGCGGCCTCGCGCACCGTGCGCGTCGAGGCGTCGAGACGCCGGACGTGGAGCTCCAGCCCGAGCCGCCGCGCCTCCTCGCCCAAGCGATCGCGCATGGCTAGGCGGGCGCCGGCACGGCCCGCTCGTAGGGACGCAGCGGCTCGCTCAGCTCGAAGCCGGCCGCACGCGCGAGTTCGGACAACGACTCGTACAGGTCGTGCGCCAGGTCGTCGAGGTCCCAGAGCAGGTCGTAGTCGCCCACGAGGCCGAAGTCCACCCGCCCGTTGTAGCTCATGAGCGCCACCCCGACCGCGGTCGTCCGCACGAGCGGCACCATCGGGAAGGCGTCGAGCAGGCGGCGCCCGAGCAGGTAGAGGGGGAGCTGCGGGCCCGGCACGTTGGTCACGACGAGGTTGAACCAGCGCTGGCGGACGATGAGCCGCGCCGCCTGGCCGAGCACCGTCTGAGGGGCGAACCCCCCGAGCTCCGTGATCAGCTCGGCGCCCACCGCCTGGCCGCTCCGCTTGAGCCCGGCGAGCCGCTCCGACACGAGCCGCAGCCGCGCCTCGGCGTCGCGGCACCAGACCGGCAGCGGCGCCACGATCGCCGCGACGCGGTTGCCGAGCGCGCCGTGCTCCACGTCGGCGCGCACGCTGACCGGCACGAGCGCGCGCAGCTCGAGCCCGTCCGTGCGCACACCGCGGCGGCGCAGGTGCCGGCCCAGCCCGCCCGCCACCGTCGCGAGGACGACGTCGTTCACGGTGCCGCCGAGCTCGTCCTTGATCGCCTTCAGGTCGGCGAGCTCGGTGCGCACCCAGGTGAAGCGACGGTGGGGGCCGATCGGCTCGTTGTAGAGCGTGGCGGGCGCCTGCTTGAGCCCCTTCCAGACGAGCGCCCCGGCGCCCTGCGCCGCCTCGCGCGCGCCTCCGAGCGCGCGGAGCGGGGCGCCGAGCAGGCCGCGTAGGGGCCGCGCCAGCTCGCCGGGCGCCGTGGCGCGCTCGGCGAGCGCCTCGGCGAGCAGCTGCGTGCGGCTCGGCTCCGGCCGCGGGAGCCAGGGGCGGCCCGGGTCGGGTGGCGCGGCGGGCTCGGGCGACGCGTCGAACAGGACGGTGATGATGTCCATGCCGGCCACGCCGTCCACCAGCGCGTGGTGCGTCTTGCCGAGCAGCGCGAAGCGGCCGCCCTCGAGCCCCTCGACGACCCAGATCTCCCAGAGCGGCTTGTCGCGGTCGAGCTGCTGGGAGAGCACCTGGCCCGCGAGCTCGCGCAGCTGCGCCTCGCTGCCCGGCGCCGGCAGCGCGGCGGCGCGCACGTGGTAGCGCAGGTTGAGGCGGGGGTCGTCCACCCAGCGCGGCCGGCCCTGCCCGAACGGCACGAAGGCCAGCTTCTGGCGGTAGCGCGGCACGAGGTGAAGGCGGCCCGTGATCGCATGAAGCAGCTCGTCGTACGCCGGCGGGTCCCCCTCGAAAATCAGCACGGACGCCACGTGCATGTGGGCCACGGGGCTCTCGATGTGGAGGAAGGACGCGTCGAGCGCGCTGAGGCGGTGGTCGGCCATGAGCCGGTGGCCACGGTAGCGTCCGGGCACCGCCGTTTGGGGACCGGACTCAGAGCGACAGCCGGAGCTGGTCGGCCGCGGGCGCGGCGCGGCCATGGTCCTCGTCGAGCCCGGCGACGCGGACGCCGAGCAGCCGGACCGGCGGCTCCGGCGCGAGGCGGCGCAGCAGCTCGCCGGCCACCCGCCGCACCGTGGCGGGGTCGTTCACCGGCGCGGCGAGCGAGCGGGCGCGCGTGATCGTGGTGAAGTCGGCGAAGCGCAGCTTGATCCCCACGGTCCGCCCTCGGCGCTGCTGCCTGGCGAGCGTCGCGCAGAGCTCCGCGACCAGGCGATCGAGCACCGGCTCGAGCTGGGCCAGGCCGTGGAGGTCGCGGTCGAAGGTGCGCTCGCGCGACTCCGACTTCGCCACTCGCGCGGTCTGGAGCGGGCGGTCGTCCTCGAAGCGCGCCAGCCGTCCGAGCTGCGGGCCCAGCCGGTCGCCGAACCACTCGACGAGCCGCTCGTCCGGCACGGCGGCCAGCGCCGCGAGCGTCCCCACGCCGCGCTCGGCGAGCCGCGCGGTGGTGCGCGGCCCGATGCCCGGTATCAGCGCCGGCGAGGCGGCGGCGAAGCGCTCACGCGCGGCGCGGGCGCTCAGCTCGAGGAAGCCGTCCGGCTTGTCCGCGTCCGAGGCGACCTTGGCAACCAGCTTGCTGGGCCCGATCCCGATCGAGCAGCGGAGGCCCGTCTCCTCGAAGACGGCCGCCTTGACCCGCCGCGCGGCGGCGCGGTGGCGCGCGAGGCCGCTCAGGTCTAGGTAGGCCTCGTCGAGCCCCACGACCTCGAGGCGCTCGACGTGCGCGCGCAGCACCGCCATCACGTCGCGCGAGCGGGCGCGGTAGAGCTCGAAGTCGGGCACGAGGAACACGCCGTCGGGGCAGAGCCGCCGCGCGCGCTCGGCGGGCGTGGCGGAGAAGACGCCGAAGCGGCGCGCCTCGTAGCTGGCGGTGGTCACGACCGCGCGCGGTCCGCTTCCGGCGACGATCACCGGCCGGCCGCGCAGCTCCGGCCGCCGCTGCAGCTCGACGCCGACGTAGAAGGCGTCCATGTCGACGTGCGCGATCCGGCGCTCGGCCACGCGCCCACGGTACGCGCCGAGGCGGCGGCGCGGCCGCGCGTGCGGCGGGGCTCAGCCCGCCTGGTGGATCGGCCGCACGAGCACCTCGTTCACGTCCACGTGCGGCGGCTGCGTGAGCGCGAACATGACGGCTCGCGCGATGTCGTCGGGCTCGAGCGCGCCCGTCGGGCGCTCGTCGAAGAACGGCGTGTCGGTCATGCCGGGCTCGATCAGGGTGGTCTTGATGTCCGTCTCGGCGACCTCCGCGCGCAGCGCCTCGCCCATCGCGCTGACGGCGAACTTGGTGGCCGAGTAGAGCGAGCCCGGCAGCGCGCGCCGGCCGGCCACCGAGCTGACGAGGAGCATGTGGCCGCGGCCCTGCTCCCTGAAGTGGGCGAGCGCCGCCCTGATCGAGAACGCCACGCCGAGCACGTTCGTGTCGACCATCGCCCGCCAGTGCTCGACGGACTCCTCGAGGAAGCCGCGCTTGGCGCCGAAGCCGGCGTTGGCGAGGTAGGCGTCCATGCGCCCGAAGCGCTCGAGCGCGGCGCGCACGAGCGCCTGCTGATCGGCCCAGCTCGAGACGTCGCAGCGGCGCGCCACCGCCTTCTCGTCGCCGCCGAGCTCGTCGGCGAGCCGGGCGAGGCGCTCCTCGGAGCGCGCGGCGAGCACGACGCGGTAGCCGAACTCGACCGCGCGTCGCGCGCTGGCCGCGCCGATGCCGCTGCTGGCGCCCGTGATGACGAGGACCGGCTCGTCCGCCACGCTGGGGTTCTATCAGGGCGCCCGTGGAACGGGCCGGTGCGCTCGGCGTCGACCCCGAGCCATGCGTCAGACGTCGACCGGGCTCCAGGCGAGCCCGGAGGCGTCCCGCCGAACGCGGCCGAAGCGGGCGGCGCCGGCATGGCAGGCCACGGCCACGGCCTCGGTGTCCGCGAGCGAGGCCAGGACCCGCGTGCGCGTCCGGGTCGCGAGCTCCGGGTCGACGTCGCCCATGCTCCGCCAGCCGGGATGCGCGAGCTGGGCGGGCGTGTGGAGCACGTCGCCGAGCAGCAGCGCGCGCTGGCCGCGCGAGCGGAGCTCCACGCAGACGTGGCCCGGCGTGTGGCCCGGCGTCGCGAGCGCGGTCACGCCCTCGGCCAGCTGCTGGCCGTCGCCGAGCGGGAGCAGACGCCCGGCGAGCGGCTCGAGCACGGCTTCGGGGTGCGGCCCACGGCCGTCGTACGGCGTGGCCGTCCAGTGGTCCCATTCCGCGCGCGCCACGAGGTGCTCGGCGCCGGCGAACGTGAGCTCACGTCGCCCTTCCTCGCTCGGGTGGCTCGTCCAGCCGACGTGGTCGGGGTGGAGGTGCGTCAGGACGACGGCGTCGACGTCCGCCGGTCGCAGGCCGGCGGCGGCGAGGCTGTCGAGCAGCTCGCCGCCGGCGAGCAGGCCGACGCCGCCCGGCAGCTCGCCCCGGACGGGCCCGAGGCCGAGGTCGACGAGCAGGTTGCGCGAGCCGGAGCGGACGAGGAAGGCGCCGACGGACATCGTGAGCCGCCGGTCGGCGTCGAGCAGCTCTTCGTGGGCCCGCCACTCCGCGTCCGTCGAGCCGGGCATCGCGGCCGTCGCGGCGATCCGCATCCAGCCGTCGGGCAGGTGGACGAGCTCGATGTCGCCGACGGCGAGCCGGTCGAGTTGGGTGCCGGCGTGGGTCATGGTCCCCGATGCGACGCTAGCGCCGGCAGGCCGGAGGCTGCGCCGCCGGGGCGGCGGCCCGGCGGCTAGGCTGCGCCGCCAGAGTGGCGGCTCCGGACCCGACGAAGGCGCGCTTCCCCGACGTGCCCGTCGCGGCCGGGTACTACGAGAGCTGGTACCTGAAGGCGTGCCATCCGGCCGAGCGGCTCGGCGTGTGGATCCGCTACACCGTCCGGAAGCGGCCACGCGAGTCGCCCACCGGGGCGCTCTGGTTCACGCTGTTCGACGGCTCCGGTGACGGGCCGCGTGCCTCGAAGCTCACCGGGGCGGCGCCCGTCGCCGGCGACGGCAGCGGCTGGATCAGGGTGGGGGAGGCCCGGCTCGGCCCGGGCTTCGCCAGCGGGGCCGCGCCGAGCGAGCGCTGCGACGCCGCCTGGGAGCTCCGCTTCTCGACGCCCGAGCCGCCGCTCTTCCACCTGCCGCGCCCCGCGCTCTACACGGCGCCGCTGCCGCGCACGAAGCTGCTCACCGTGGCGCCCGGCGCGCGCTTCGAGGGCCGGCTCGCGGTGGATGGCCGCGACGTGCCGGTCGACGGCTGGCGCGGCGTCGTCGGGCACAACTGGGGGGCCGCGCACGCCGAGCGCTGGATCTGGCTGCACGGGCTCGGCTTCGACGGGGCGGACGACGCCACCTGGCTCGACGCCGCGCTCGCGCGCGTGGCGGCTGGACCGCTGACGACGCCGTGGATCGCGACGGGCGCCGTGAGCGTCGACGGCGTCCGCCACCGGCTGACGGGCGCGGGGGCCCGCGTGCGGGTCGACGCGCGGCCGGACGGCTGCAGCTTCGTGCTGCCGGGCCGCGACGCGACGGCGTTCGGCGAGGTGAGCGCCGAGCGCAGCGACATGGTCGCCTGGGTCTACGCCGACCCGGACGGCCGCGAGCGCGATGCGCTCAACTGCTCGATCGCGGACATGACCCTCACGGTTGAGCGGCGCGGCTTTCCGCCGCGCGTCCTGCGGCTGGCGGGCGGCGCGGCATACGAGCTCGGCGCGCCCGAGCGCGACCACGGCGTGGCTGTCCAGCCGTTCGCGGACGACTGACTGACGGTCGAACGCGCCTCGATGACAGGCGAGCCGTCGTTCTTCTCGCTCGGCGTCCAGGACGCTGAGCGCGGACGTGCCTTCTACGGGGCGCTGTTCGGCTGGCGGATGGAGCCGGGCCCTAACAGGGGCTTCGCGATCACCACGACCGGCGTCCCGGGAGGCATCCACGACGACGACCTCGCAGGCATCTCCGTACCTGTTCTTCCGGGTGGACGATCTCGACGCGGCGCTCGAACGGTGCGCGAGCCGGGAGGGGCGGTCGAGGAGACGGAGCACGACGACGAGGACGACCCGGAGTCGGTCGCGCGCTTCGGTCGTTTCGCGCTCTGCCGCGACGATCAGGGCTCGTCGTTCGGGCTGCATCAGCCGCCGGCCTACGCCCGGTCGGCCTCGCTCGGCCCGGCGCTCAGCGCTGGCTATGTGAAGAACGTCACCACGCCCGCCGCCACGAAGGCGGCGGCCCACACGTGGTCCAGGTTGACCCACGCGCGCCGCAGCACCGCGAGGCCGACCTTCTCATAGACGAGCACTGCGACGGCGCCCATCGCGAGCAGCATCGCGCCGACGTGGAGCGTGACCGCGAGCGCCGTGCCGGGCAGCGAGAGACCGGCCGCGACGAGGTCGGCCGCCCCGTGCGCCTCTCCGCCCGCCGGGGCTCCGGCCGCCGCTCCCTGCGCGTGGGCCGGCTCGCCCCCGCCCGCGCCGAGCAGCACGGGCGCCACCATCAGGCCGGCGCCGTGGGCGCTCGCCATGAGGAACGACCACAGGCCGAGCTCGGGGCGGCTCACGCGCATCGTCGTCCAGCGCGGATGGGCCCGCGGGCGCGCGAAGCGGAACACCCCGAACGCCACCAGCGCCAGGGCCGCCGCGACGTGGAGCGTGCGCGCGTCCACCACGACGCCGAGCGCGACCACCAGCGCCGCGGCCGCCGCGACGGCGAGCTCGTGGCCCAGCGCGATCGGCGGCAGCGCGCGCAGCACGGAGCGGCGGCTTCGATCCTGCATGCCGAGGCTGACCGCGAACAGCCAGCCCATCGCGGGGTTCAGGCCATGGTAGACGCCGAGCAGCGCCAGGACGACCCAGGGCCACAGCTCGTGGGTCACCGGGCTAGCGCCCGTTCGATGGGAAGCAGTACGAGTCGGAGGAGGCGTCGCCGCCGCTGAGCCGGATCTGGTGCGGGCGCTCGCCGTCGAAGCCCACGAACAGGTCGCGGTCGAGCGCGAGCCCGCCGCCCGCGGGCGCGTCGAGCTTGACGAGCCACCCGTCGATCCCCTCGGGGTAGAACTGCGGGTCCCAGGCGGCGTAGAGCGAGTTGGTGGCGTACACGCGCCGCCCGTCGCGGCTCAGCTCGAGCATCTGTGGCCCGCCGTTGAGCGCGCCCGCGGCGGGGTGCGCGGCGCGGCCGACGATGCCGCCGAGCCGCACGGAGCCGGTCTCGCGCGGCCGGCGCGGCTCGGTCACGTCGAAGCGCTTGAGCTCCCCGGTGCCCCAGCACGACACGTACAGGTCCCGGTCGTCCACCGACAGAGCGATGTCGGTGATGAGCGGCGGCACCGCGCCGAACGGCTTGAGCAGCTCCGGCAGGAGGTCAGGGTCCGCCGGCTCGGCCGGGATGCTGATCACCTTCTCGGCGCTGACGCGGCCGTCCACGCCGCGCGTCCAGAGCCAGACGGATGCCGACAGGTCGGCCGTCGAGACGGCCACGCCCACGAAGCCGTAGGCCCGCCTCGGGTCGTGCGCCGGGCGCAGCTCGAGCACCAGCTGGTGCTCGGGGCCGAGGTCGATCTCCTGGAGGTGACGCCGGCGCTTCAGGTCCCAGACGTGGAGCCGGTGCCCGTAGCGGTTGCCGAGCAGGAGCTCGCCCTGGAGGCCGTCCTCGATCATGCGCGGCGTGCCCCACTCGCTCGTGAGCACGGTGTCGTAGCCGAGGTGCCACCAGAAGTCGTAGGCCAGCTCCTGCGGTCCGCGGTCCTCCTCCCAGGCGCCCTTGACCTCGAAGCTCTCGTGATCGAGCAGGAAGATGCCGCCCGGGCCACCGCCGTCCGGTGCGCCGAGCGCGCTCACGTAGATGCCGTCGGGTCCGCAGTGGATCGTGTGCGGGCGGCTATAGCCCGCCTTGCGGGCGATCTCCTCGGCCTCGATCACCTTGACGAGCTCCGGCGCGCGCGCGTCCCGCTTCACGTCGATCACGTGGACGCGTGACGATCGGATGCCCGGCACGAGCAGGTAGCGTCGCTCGACGTGGGGGTGGGGCGCCCACGGGCAGAGCGCCGACGAGCACGCGTTCCAGCCGAAGTGATGGAGCTCGTCGCCGACGTTCGGCATCTCGAGCCTGCCCACCAGCTCTCCGTAGGTGCCTGAGCCGCTCGCCACGTCCAGCACGTTGAGCGCGTCCGGGCGGCGGTTGCCGTCGGCGCCGGTGTTGAGCGTGACGACGTAGGCGAGCTCCTCGGGCGGGCCGCCGGCCGCGTCGGCGGGGGAGGGGTAGAAGGTTGGATCGGGGGTGAAGCGGGCCATCTTCGCTCCTTTGCTGGGGGGCGCCAATCTGCGAAGGCGGCCAATATACGAAAACTTGCTCGGTATTAGGACCTTTCGACGTCGGACTCCGCGCAGTGGCCGTGCGGCCGTACCCTGCTCGCGATGGCGCCGGCCCCGCACGCCCAGCCGCTTCGCGAGGAGGAGGCCGATCCGACTCCGCTGGGGCAGTTCGCGCGCTGGTACCGCGAGGCGGAGGCGGCGGACGTCGCGATGCCCGAGGCGATGGCGCTCGCGACGGCCACGCCGCAGGGCGCTCCATCCGTGCGGATGGTGCTCCTCAAGGGCTTCGACGCCGACGGCTTCCGGTTCTTCTCGAACGCCGACAGCCGCAAGGGCCGCGAGCTCGACGCGAACGCGCGTGCCGGCCTGCTCTTCCACTGGCCCGCGCTCGGACGCCAGGTCCGGATCGAGGGCCGTGTGGAGCGGCTGCCGCGCGCGGAGACCGAGCGCTACGCGCGCAGCCGGCCGCGCGGCAGCCAGCTGAGCGCGCTCGCCTCACCGCAGAGCGAGGTGGTGCAGGACCGCGCCTGGCTCGAGCGGCGCGTAGAGGAGCTCGAGCGGCGCCACGCCGGCGAGCCCGTGCCGGTGCACCCGAGCTGGACGGGCTACCGGCTCGCGCCCGAGCTCTACGAGTTCTGGCAGAACCGCGACGACCGCCTCCACGACCGGCTCCGCTACCGGCCCGCGGGCGGCGGCCGCTGGACGCTCGAGCGACTCGCGCCGTAGCCGCTACTGCGCCGAGGGCGCGTAGTCGGGAAGCGCCCTCCCGGCCTTGACGTGGTGCGCGCCCGGCGTCTCCCTGATCAGCACGTAGATGTAGTCGAGCGGCGCGCCGATCGTCTCGTGGACCGCGCGGGTGACGGCCTCGGCGAGCGCTTGCTTCTGCTCGGGGCTGCGCCCCTCGCGGATGTCGCACTGGATGACGGGCACGGCTCCTCCTGTCGCGGTCGGTTCGCTCGACGTTGGCAGGGGCGGCGCCGCGGGTCCAGCGCGGGCGCCGCTACCCGGGGGCGGAAGCGCTCGCGGTCGGGCCGCCCGCGGCGGCGGCCCGGCGCGCGTAGGGCTCGAGGCCGTCCCGCGCCCGCGCGATCGCCCAGGCGTGGTTCCAGCGCAGCAGCGGGCGCAGCGCCGGCGTGAGCGCCCGCATGAGCGGCCGGTCGGCATGGACATGCCAGTCGAAGCGCACGTGCGTCGCGTCGCCCGCGGCGGTGAGCGTCCAGCGACCGCGCCCGCGCAGGTCGCCGTCGACCCCAGCCTCGATCAAGCGGGGCGGCTCGAGCCGCACGATGCGCGAGCGCGTTCGCAGCTCGTACGGCAGGCGGCCCTTGAAGTGCTGGCGCGACTCGGAGCCGAGCTCCGCCGGCCCCTCCGCGTCGACGTCGATGTAGACCGGCCGCCACCAGTCGGGGTAGGTGCGCGCGTCGGCGAGCGTCGCGTGAACCGCCTCGATCGGCGCGCCCACGTCCCACTCGTCGACGAAGACGTACTGCCGCCAGGCGCGGCGCGCGCCGGAGCGGGCGAGCTCGACCACGGCGTGCCAGAGCCGCGCGGCGAGTCGCTCGGGCCCGGCGAGCACGGCCGCGGCCAGCGCGCGCTGCACCTGAGCCGGCGGCCTCGTGGCGAGCCCCTCCGAGCCGAAGTCGCGGACGAGCTCGGCGCCGGCTCTCGGCGTCGGCAGCCCACGCCGGCTGAATCTGCCCTCCCGGGAGAGCACCGCGAGCCGCTCCACGAGCTCCTGCGTGCGGCCGGCGGGGCGCAGCTCGATGCGCACGCGCCCGGCGCCCGGGCCGGCGGGGAGCTGCCGGTGCGGCGTCCCGGCCGGGACCTCGAGCGACTGGCCCGGGCTCAGCAGATGCTCGCGCCCCTCGATCTCGAGGTTGAGCTGACCGGACAGGACCTCGTGGCGCTCGACCTGCCCGAGGTGCACGTGCTCCTGCAGGAAGAACCCCTTCGGGCGCCCGAGCACCTCGAGCACGAGCCGCTCGCCGCCGGTCTGCTCGCCGGTCTCGCGCAGGGTCACGCTCACGCCGAGCTCGGGGATCTCGAGCACGTCGCCCGCCTTCGCCACTTTCGCCTCCAGGATTCGGTGCCGAGCCGGTCCGTCGCCGGCGTGCGTGCGCCGGCGTCGATCGAGTTTCGCAAGACCGCTCCGATCGGATCACACCGACCGGCACGGGCGGTCAGCCCGCCGCCTCCGCCAGCGCGCGGCGGAGCGACGCCGCGGTCTGCGGTCCGCGGAGCGTAGCGGCGATCCGCAGCTCCCGGTCGAGCACGAAGGTGGTTGGCAGCCCGGTGAGGCCGTACGCGTTCCCGACCGTGCCGTCCGCGTCGCGCAGGTTCGGGAAGCGCCAGCCGCTGCGCCGCGCGAAGCGCCTGGCGCTCGCGGCGTTGTCGTTCCAGTTCACCCCGACGAGGCGCGCGTCGTCCGGCAGCTCGCGTGCGAGCCGCGCGAGCTCCGGTGCCTCCTTGCGGCAGGGCGAGCACCAGCTCGCCCAGAAGTTGATCACGGCGCGGCCGCCGCGAAGCGTGGCGAGCGTGACCGGGTGTCCCGTGAGCGCCTCGCGGGGGAGGGGCGGCGCCCGCCTGCCGGCCGGGCCGCCGGAGCCCGAACCCGCCGACAGCGCCTCGATCGCGACCAGCAGGCCCGCCACCGCCACGACGGCGAGTGGCCAGCGCCAGCCGAGCCGGCGCATCAGCTCGCGGCGAGCCTCGGCGCGTCGTGCGCGATGTCGGCCGGCTTGAAGTTGGCCGGGTAGAGCGTGAGCACCTTCCCGCTCGCCCCGATTCCGTAGATCTGCGCCGAGTGCTCGACGAGGTCGGGGTGCGCCTTGTCGGGCTTCGCGACGATGCCCCACTCCTTCCAGACCCGGCCGAGCTGCCGCCTGCTGCCGATCAGGTAGTCCATCCTGCCGGTCATCTCGTGCTGCCGGAGGAAGGCGGCGACGCTCCTCGGGTCGTCGCCGCGCGGGTCAGCCGAGACGGCGACGATCCTCAGCTTGCGCGCCCGCCTGCCGAGCATCGCCTGCGCCGTGCGCAGGTTGCCGACGATGAGCGGACAGATGTCGGGGCAGTTCGTGTAGATGAAGGTGACGAGCACGGCTGCCTTGCCCTTGTAGTCCGCCAGGTTCACCCTCCGGCCGTCGTAGTTCCGCAGCTCGAGCGGGCGGGCGGGGAAGGGCGGGGTCACCACGCCGCCCGCGAACTCGGTCTTGGGGCTGGTGGCGGTGGTCTTGGCCGGAGTCGAGCTCTCGCGCATGGTCGCCGCGCGGTCATGGCTCGTGCTCGCCGCCCCGTCCGAGCTCGAGTCGCCGCAGCCGGCGCCCAGGGCGAGCGCGGCGGCGAGGGCGGCGACGGCGAGCTGACGGGAGGGTGGGATCCGGAGCGTCATTGGAGGGGGCCAAACCGGTGCGGTTCCGCCGCCAGGGCCAGTCACCGTGGACGAGCTCCGGTCGGCGGCGCCGGTCGAGCAGCGCCGCAACTCAGCGTAGTGGTCGGCGCCCGCGTGCGCGCCCGTTCGGTTCCGGCCGTGCCGCGGCGGCCGGCCCGCCTTCTCGAAGCGCGGCTCGAGACCGTCAGGTGAGCAGCTCGTCCCACCGCCGCAGCACCCAGCGAGCGATGAGGCCGTGGACGACGAACGGGTCCTGCGCCACGAACGCCTGGGCGGCCTCGCGCGTCGGGAAGATCGCCATCGACCCCTCGCGCTGCGGATCGCCGAACGTGCCGACCATGAGGATGTCGCCGCGCGCGTGGAAGTCACGGATGAGCGCGCTGTGGGCGGGCATGTGCTCGGGTGCACGCTCGAGCACGCCGTCGGCCGGCTCGTAGAGCAGGACGTGCTTCGCGGTCATGCGAGCGCTCCCGCGAACGCGGCCAGCGTCGCGTCCCATGCGCCCGGGGCGGAGAAGGTCTCGCGCATGCGCTCGGCTTCCGGCCCGAAGCGCTCGAGGTCGCGATGCTCGAGCTCGACACGCGTGCGGCCCGGCTCCTCCTCGACGAAGCGCAGCTCGATGTGCGTGACGAGCGAGGAGTCGAAGCGCCAGTCGGGGCCGACCTGCCATGTGAGCACGAGGCGAGCCGGCGGATCCCACGCCGCGACGTGGCCCGTCGAGGTCTCGCTGCCGTCCTCGTGGCGGGTGTACCAGCGCCCGCCCTCGTGGGGCTCGATCACGATCTCCTGGATCGGGGCCGAGCCGATGTGGTGGTCGCTCGGCCACCAGCCGGTCATGCCGGCCGTGAAGACCTCGAACGCCCGCTCGGGCGCGGCGGGGACGATGACCTGCCGCCGGATCGGCGCGACGGTGTGCTGGATCACTGCTCTGGCTCCTCCTCGTCGACGGCCTGCGCGAACGCCCCGAGCGATCGCTCCCAGAGCTGGTCGAGGTAGGTCCGCAGGACCGCGAGGCCCTGCGGGTCGACGCGGTACAGGCGCCGGGTTCCGACGCGCTCGTCGCGCACGAGCCCGACACCCTTGAGCACCTTGAGGTGCTGCGAGACCGCCGGCCGGCTCACCGGCAGCTGGTCGGCGAGCTCGCCCACGGCGCGTGGGCCGCCTGCCAGCCGGTCGAGGATCGCCTGGCGGGTCGGGTCACCCCACGCGGTGAGCATCCCAGTTGCGTTCGTCACGACGAACCGTAAGTTATCACTTACGCTCGCTCGGGTCAAGCAGCCCTCTGCTCCCAAGCTGCCCACAGGTGAGGGATCAGGACCCTCGCGCACCGCCAGCAGCTGGCGCTGCCTCAATCCGGGGCATAGTGGCGTCATGACCATCGAGATCCCCCAGATCACACTCAACAACGGCGTTGAGATGCCCGTCCTCGGCTTTGGCGTCTACCAGATCCCCGCCGAGCAGACCGAGCAGGCGGTCACCGACGCCCTCGCCGCCGGCTACCGCTCTCTCGACACCGCCGCCGCCTACCGCAACGAGGAAGCCGTCGGCCGGGCCATCGCCACCAGCGGCATCGTGCGGGACGAGCTGTTCATCACCACCAAGCTGTGGGTCCAGGATCCCGGCGAGGACAACACCAGGCGCGCGTTCGAGGGCTCGCTCGAGCGGCTCGGTCTCGACCGCCTCGATCTCTATCTCATCCACCAGCCCTACGGCGACTACTACAGCGAGTGGCGCGCAATGCAGGAGCTCAACCGCGAAGGCCTGACCAGGGCGATCGGCGTGTGCAACTTCCACTCGGACCGACTCGTCGACATCATCGACCACAACGAGATCACCCCGGCGGTCAACCAGATCGAGACGCACCCGTTCTTCCAGCGCACCGCCGAGC
>JBLNDU010000003.1:0-4255 GCA_050261935.1 Nocardioidaceae bacterium
CCGCGCGTCGCGCGCGGCCTCGGCCAGGACGCGCGCGTCTGGCAGGACCTGCGCGGCGCCGTCCGGCGCGCCGGCGGCCGCACCCCTCTGCTCCGCTGCGGTCCCGCCTACGCCGCCGCGCGCTACGTGCCGATGGTGGCCTGGGAGCTGCGCCTGCGCGGAATCGAGGTGGGGCTCGAGCCCCGCGCCCCGGGCATCGTCGCGCAGCTCCCGGAGCGCCGCGGCGGTCGGGCTCTGCCGGCAGCCGACCGGCGCTTCAGGCTGCTCGCCGCGGTGGGCGAGGCGCGCCTGCGCGGCGCATGCGCCGCGTCGCCGGCCGGGGGAGCCGCCTGATGACCACGCTCGGCCTCCGCCACGGACGCGGCTCGCGATCGGACGCGCGCGCGGTGGAGGGCGCCTGATGGCCTCGGTCGCCTCGCGGCGTCCCGCCCTCGCCGGCGTGTCGGCGCGGCTGCGGCCCGTCGCCCTCCCGGCCGCGCTGCTGGTCGGCGTGAGCGTGCTGTCGCTCGGGCTTCGCACGCTCACTCTCGGCAAGTCGTTCTGGATGGACGAGGCGCTCACGCTGGGAATCGCCTCCGAGCCGTTCGGCGACATCCCCGGCGCCCTTCGCGGCGACGGCTCGCCGCCGCTCTACTACGCGCTCCTGCACGTCTGGGCGAGCGCCTTCGGCGACGGCATGGCCACCACGCAGGCGCTCTCGCTCGTGTTCGCGACGCTCGCGATCCCGGCCGGGCTGTGGGCGGGCTGGAGCCTGTTCGGCCGCCGCGCCGGGCTGATCACGGCGGCCTTTGCGGCGCTCAACCCGTTCCTCACGCTGTACGCGAACGAGACGCGCATGTACGCGCTCATGGTGCTGCTCAGCATCCTCGCCACGGCGACCTTCGTGCACGCCTTCGTCTACCGCCGGCGCGCCTACCTGCCGGCCTTCGCGGTGCTGCTCGCCGCGATGCTCTACACCCACAACTGGGGGTTCTTCTTCGGCGCCGGCTGCACCGTGGCCGTGCTCGCGTGCGTGCTCCTGGGCGACGACCACCGGGCGCTCCTGCGCGACGCGCTGCTCGGCTTCGGCGGCACGGCCC
This sequence comes from Nocardioidaceae bacterium, assembly GCA_050261935.1. Taxonomy (GTDB): domain Bacteria; phylum Actinomycetota; class Thermoleophilia; order Solirubrobacterales; family Thermoleophilaceae; genus JBLNDU01. The sequence continues at coordinate 1,080 of JBLNDU010000003.1, forward strand.
TGTTGTACGCCCCCTGGCTGCCCACGCTGCTTTACCAGTCCGCCCACACGGCGGCGCCGTGGCTCAACCCTCCGCGGCTCGGCACCCCGATCCAGATCGGCAAGGACCTGCTCGGCGGCAGCGGCGCCAGCGTCGCGCTCATCCTCGCCGGCGGCTCGGGCGTGGCGGCTCTGTTCCGCCGGCGGCCGCGGACGCCCGAGCGCACGGCGGTCATCGCGCTGCTCCTGATCCCGATCGGGACGCTCGTCGTCGCCTGGGTCTTCTCGCACATCTCGCCGGCTTGGACCACCCGCTACCTCGGCGTGATCCTCGGCCCGCTGTTCCTGCTCGGCGCCCTCGGGCTCGCGCGCGCCGGACGGCTCGGCATCGTCGCGCTCTGCATCGTGCTGGCCTTCTGGGCGATCCCGCGCACCTTCGACCCGAAGAACAAGAGCAACGCGAAGGACCTCGCCCGCGACGTCAAGCGCCAGCTCCGGCCCGGGGACCTGGTCGTCGTGACGCAGCCCGAGCAGACGCCGCTCCTGCGCTACCAGATCGGTCCCGGCCCGACCTACGCGAGCGTTCTCGGCCGGCATCCGAACCCGAGCGTGATGGACTGGCGCGACGGCTTGGAGCGCATGCGCGCCTCGCGGCCCGCCACGCAGCTCGAGCCGCTGCTCGCGCGCGTCCCGCGCGGCGGCAAGGTGGTGCTCGTCCGGCCCGCGCCCAGCAAGAGCGACGACTGGGATGCGCCCTGGACCCGGCTCGTCCGGCGGCGCTCGGCGCAGTGGTTCGCCGCGCTCGAGCGCGACCCGCGCTTCAGGCGCACGGCCATCGTGCCCTACGCGTTCCGGGTCTCGACCCGGATCGGGGTGCACGGCGCGGTCTACACGCGGGTCTCCTAGCCGCCGGAGCGCGGGGGCCCCCTGCTAGACTGCCGCGCCGCGACCGGGCCCGGCGGGCCGGTCGTGAGCCGCTCACCCCGCCGGCCGCCTGCACTCGGGCCGCCGCGCCCACCGGACGGCGCCGGGCCGCCGCCGCAGGACCTGCCCCCGGGGCGCCTCCGCATCAACACCGTCGAACAGCCACATGGCGAGCCACAACGACAGCATCGGCCACGACGCGCCGCTCGCGACGCGCGGCGACGGCGCCCCGTCCGAGCTCCCGGCGGAGCTCGCCCGGCCGGAGCTCCGCGAGCGCCCCACCGTCATCCTCGGGGGCGGGCCGGCGGGGCTCACCGCGGGCTACCTGCTCACGAAGCAGGGACTGCCGGTCGTGGTGCTCGAGGCCGAGGACCAGGTCGGGGGCATCGCCAAGACCGCGGTGCGCGACGGCTACCGGTTCGACCTCGGCGGCCACCGCTTCTTCACGAAGGCGCACGAGGTGGACGCGCTCTGGCACGAGATCATGCGCGAGGAGTTCCTCGAGCGGCCCCGCATGTCGCGCATCTACTGGCGTAACAGGCGCGGGCAGACGAAGTTCCTCGACTACCCGCTGCGCGGCCCCGACGTCATGAAGAAGCTCGGGCCGGTCGACCTCACGAAGGCGCTCCTCTCCTACCTCTGGGCCGCCGTGAAGCCCAAGGGCAGCGAGGACACCTACGAGGAGTGGGTGTCGAACCGCTTCGGCCGCTGGCTCTTCAACCAGTTCTTCAAGTCGTACACGGAGAAGGTCTGGGGCGTGCCCACCTCGGAGATCCGGGCGGACTGGGCCGCCCAGCGGATCAAGAACCTGTCCTTCTTCAGGGCTGCCTGGTCCGCCTTCTTCGGCAACAGGGGCGACCGGGTCACGAGCCTGATCGACAAGTTCAACTACCCCCGCTACGGCCCGGGCCAGATGTGGGAGACGATGACCCAGGACATCGAGCGGCTCGGCGGCCGCGTGCTGCTCCACCACAAGATCACGAAGCTCGTCTTCGACGGCGACCGCTGCAGCGAGGTGCACGCCGGCGGCGAGATCTTCCGGCCCTCCGCCGTGATCTCCTCGCTGCCGCTCCGCACCACGGTCGGGATCGCCGAGCCGCATCCGAGCGGCGAGGTGATCGCGGCGGCCAAGGGCCTGCGCTACCGCGACTTCCTCACCGTGTCGGTCGTGCTCGACGGCGAGGACCTGTTCCCCGACAACTGGATCTACATCCACGACCCGAAGGTCGACGTCGGCCGGATCCAGAACTTCCGCTCGTGGAGCCCGTGGATGGTGCCCGACCCGAGCAAGGCCTGCGTCGGCCTCGAGTTCTTCTGCTTCGCGGGCGACGAGCTCTGGGAGATGGAGGACGAGCAGCTCGTCCAGAAGGGGATGCGTGAGCTCGAGCAGCTCGGGCTCGCCCGCCGCGATCAGTTCGAGTTCGGCTTCGTGACGCGCGTGCCGAAGGCCTACCCGATGTACGACGCCAGGTACGCGGAGCGGCTCGAGACGATCCGGACCTGGCTCGACCCGCTCGACAACTTCATCCAGGTCGGGCGCAACGGCCTGCACCGCTACAACAACTCGGACCACTCGATGCTCACCGCGATGCGCGCCGTCGACAACCTCGTGAAGGGCACGGATCACGACATCTGGGCCGTCAACGCCGAGTCGGTCTACCACGAGGAGCGCGGGCAGCACGAGCAGCAGCCCTACATCGAGGCGCCCGACACCCAGGCGATGAAGCAGCCGCTCTCGGGCTGACCGCCGCGGCGCCGGGCGACCGGGCTCGGCCGCCGGCCGTGTAGAGTCGACGCCCGAGTCAACCCCGCGGCACGGAGGGCGTCAGACGGCCAGCGCAGCCGCCACCGGGCGCGACGTGCGCCACCTCGAGAGAACGATCGAGCTCGCCTCCCGGGCGCGCGGCAACACGAGCCCCAACCCGCTCGTCGGCGCGGTCGTCGTCAAGGACGAGCACGTCATCGGCGAGGGCTTCCACGTTGCGGCGGGGCTGCCGCACGCCGAGCGCGAGGCGCTCGCGCACTGCAGCGAGGACCCCGCCGGCGCGACCATGTACGTCTCGCTCGAGCCGTGCGCCCACCACGGGCGGACGCCGCCCTGCACGGACGCCATCATCGCCGCCGGCATCGGCCGCGTCGTCGTGGCCTCCGACGACCCGAGCCGCACCGCCGCCGGGCGCGGCCTCGGGATCCTGCGCGACGAGGGAATCCGCGTCGACGTGCACGAGGGCGAGCTCGCGCGCCGCGCGCGCCTACTCAACCAGCCCTTCCGCA
>JBLNDU010000004.1:0-3457 GCA_050261935.1 Nocardioidaceae bacterium
CTGGCGGCCTGGCGAGCGCGAGCCGGCGCGCGCGGGGGAGCGGCGCTGCTCGGGCTCGCCCGCGACGTGGGGGCGGTGCTGCTCGTGACGGCGGCCGCGTCGAGCTTCGCCGTGCTGCGCGACGCCTCGGTCGGTCTCGGGCCCCAGCAGCGCTGGTTCGACGAGGTGAGGCGCGTCACCCACGGGCAGTTCGTGCTGTTCCTCGGCATCGACCACTTCATCCAGTGGGAGCTGCGCGGCACCGAGCTGCGGACGGCGGGAACCTTCTACTCGCCGCACCCCTTCCCGATCCGATTCGAGAAGCCGATCCCCCCGGGTGGGCTGATCGACGTGGACAACTTCACCGAGCGCGAGCTGGACGCGGTCGACTGGATCGTGATCCACAACGGCTACAAGAGCGCGATGCCGCCCAACTATCGCCTCGCGCGGCGGATCGGGCCGCTCGAGCTCTACCGGCGGACGGGCCCCACGGCGCCGCGCGTGCCGCTCGAGCCGCCGGGACAGGCCGGCGCCGTGCTCGACTGCAACACGCCGCTCGGCCAGCGCGCGCTGCGCGACTTCCGCGCCGCCGCGGTGCTGCCCGCGCCCATCTTCTACGACCAACGCGTCTGGGTCGGCAAGCCGTCGCTCCCGGGCAGGTCGGGCACCGCCCGCGTGCCGCTGCCGCCGGGACGCTGGGACGTCTCGCTTCAGTACGTGACGCATACGGGGCTGAGGCTGACCGGCCCCGGGCTGCGCGCCGACCTGCCGCCCTGGTTCGGGCGCATCAACTCGTTCTGGTCGGCCGGCACGATCACGCACCGCGGTGGAACCGTGAAGCTGACCGCCACCGCGCGGCCCCTGCGCGCGTTCGGCCGCCGCATCCGCACCTCGCGGCGCACGCGCGCGATCACCTCCCCCGGGGCCCACCCCCTGAACGCGCTCGCCTTCACGCGCCACGGCGCCCGACCGCGGCTCGTGCCGGTCGATCGCGCCTGCGGGCGCTGGGTCGACTACTACCTGCCGCGCCCACCCGCCTGACGGGCCGCGCGACCACTGTCCGCCACCCGCCCGCCTGACGGGCCGCCCGCGGGTCCCCTATCTTGTCGGCGATGAGCCGTGCAGGGGCGCTCAGCGTGGGCGCGCTCGTCGGGGTCACGTCCGTGGTCGGGCTGCTGCTGCTGCCCGCCTCGGGCGTAGCCGGCCGCGCCAACGCCGGACTGGCCGGCGCCCCGGCGTCGAATCCACTCGCCGGCGTGAGATGGGGCAACTACCACAGCCCCACGGTCGACCCCACGAACGACGCGCCGAGCGCCTACTACAACCTCACCGACGACCCCACCTACGGCGCGATCCTGGGCCAGCCGCGCTTTCGCTGGTTCGGCCCCTGGAACCCGATCCGCGACCAGGACGGGGGCGAGAAGCCCGGCGCCCGCAACGTCGTGCGCTACTTCATCCGCACGGTCAGGCGCGGCGATCCCGAGGTGGGCGTCCAGGTGGCCGCCTTCCGCCTCGTGCCCTGGGGGCACGCCGCCTGCCGGCGGCTGCCGACGCGAGGCGAGCGGCGCGCGTTCAGGCGCTGGACCAGGGAGTTCGCCAAGGGCGTCGGCGCGGCCCGCACGGCGCTCGTGCTGCAGCCCGACATGCCGTTCGCCCGCTGCGCCCCCGGCCGCTCGCGCTGGGCCACGGCCGCGATCGCCTGGGCGGCGCGCCTGTTCGGCCGGCTGCCGCGCACGACCGTCTACATCGACGCGGGGGCCGCCGACTGGGCGCCCGCGCGAGCGATGGCCACCATGCTGCGCCGGTCCGGGATCCGGCACGTTCGCGGCTTCGCCCTCAACGTCACGCACTACGACACGACGGCCAGGCAGGTCGTCTACGGTCGGAAGATCCTCAGCCGCCTCCGGCGGAGCGGGATCCGCGGCAAGGGATTCGTGGTCAACACCGCGCAGAACGGCCGCCCGTTCCGCTTCCAGCGCGCACCCAGGGCCTTCAAGAGCGGCCTCGCGTGCGCGGACGACAGCTCGCGCCGCTGCACCGCGCTCGGCCTCCCGCCCACCACGAGCACGGGCCAGCGGGGGGTGGACGCCTACCTCTGGATCGGACGGCCGTGGCTCGCCAACACGCGCGTCCGCGGCCCCGGCGAGCTGCTGAGCCTCATTCGCAGCTCGCCCCACTTCTGAGCGCGCTCCGCGCGCACGCCGCCGCCCAGCGCGCCGTCGGCGCCGGCCGCGCCGCTAGTGTTGCCGCGCGTGACCCCGCTCCGCTGGCTCGGCGTGCTGCTCGGCGTCGTGCTGCTCACGATCGCCATCGACCGCCGGAGCCGCCTCTTCCGCGGCGACCTGGTCATCCTCGGCGGCCTCGCGATCGCCGTGATCGTCGCCTCCGCCACGGGCCTGGCAGGAGGCCTGCTGGCGCAGTTCGGCTTCGAGCGCGGCGACTCGCGGCAGATCCTCGGCGTGGTCGTGTTCGCGGTCTTCACGCTGCTGCTCCTGATCGCGCTCGCCCTGTCGCGGATCGCCTCCGTGGCGCGCGACCTCGACGCGGTCGTCGAGGGCGCGGCCTACGACGAAGCGCGCCGGCAGGGCTGGCTCGAGCGCTTCGAAGACAGGATCGCCATCGTGATCCCGGCCTTCAACGAGGAGGACAACCTCGGGCCCGTGCTCGACAGCATCCCCGAGCGGGTCGGCGGCAAGGAGACCGAGGTGCTCGTGGTCGACGACGGCTCGCGCGACTCGACCCAGGCCGTGGCGCGCTCGCGCGACGTGCCCTGCGTCCGCCACGTGATCAACCGCGGCCAGGGGGCCGCGATGCGCACGGGCTACCGGATCGTGGCCGACACCGACGCGGCGGTCGTCGTCGCGATGGACTCGGATGGCCAGCACCAGGCCGAGGAGATGGAGCGCCTCGTGGCCCCGATACTGAGCGGCACCGTCGACCTCACGAACGGCTCGCGCACGCTCGGCGAGGGCGTCAGCGTCCACCCGATGCGCGACTTCGGGATCGTCTTCTTCAACGGGCTGATCTCCCTGCTGACGCGCACGAAGGTCACCGACTGCTCGAACGGCTACCGCGCGATGCGCCCCTGGATCCTGCCCCAGATCATCCTGCGCCAGAACCAGTTCCACAACTCGGAGTTCCTGATCGAGGCGATCAAGCGCGGCGTCCCGACGCAGGAGGTGCCGGTCACGGTCACGCACCGGCTGTCGGGCAAGTCGAAGAAGCCGGCGGTGCTGCGCTACGGCTTCGGCTTCACGAACGCCATCTTCAGGACCTGGCTGCGCTAGCTGTGCCCTTGAAGTAGCCCCAGGTGAGCTCGAGGCCCCCGGCGAGCGGGGTCGGCTCGCCCAGCCCGAGCACGCGCTGGGCCTTGTCGATGGCGGAGTAGCTCGCGAGCACCTCGCCGCGGCGCGCCGGCCGCCGCTCGACCCGCACCTCGCCCTCCGCGAGCCGCTCGAGGCGCTCGACTACCTCGTTC
>JBLNDU010000005.1:0-6045 GCA_050261935.1 Nocardioidaceae bacterium
GCTCGCCCGCCGCGTCTACGTGATCGTGATCGACGGCTGCAACCGCGAGCGGTTGTGGCAGGCCCGCACGCCGGTGATCGACCGGCTCGCGCGCGAGGGCACCGAGTACCTCCAGGTCGAGCCCGCCCACCCGGCGCGCACGGTCGTCTGCTTCTCCTCGATGCTCACCGGGGCAACGCCGGCCGAGCACGGCATGCGCTCCAACTTCGCCCCCCGGCTGGGCGTGCGGCGCGAGTCGCTCTTCGACGTGCTCGAGCGCCACGGCCGGCGCGGCCGGCTGGTGGGCATCGCGCACCTGCTCGACCCGTTCGGCGACGGGGTCGTGCGGCCGGTCACCTCCGTGCAGCCGACGGAGCGGATCGATGGCTCGCTCTGCGCCGCCGCGCGCCGGGTCGTCGACGAGGAGGATCCCGACCTGCTCGTGCTGCAGCTGCTGGCGGCCGACCAGATCGGCCACGTGCGCGGCACGCGGAACCGCGACTACGTCGAGCAGCTCGAGCGGACCGACCGCGCCGTGGGCGACTTCCTCGCCTTCCTGGGCGAGCGCGGCAGGCTCGACGGCGCCACGGTGATCCTGATGGCCGACCACGGCCAGGGGCGCGGCATCGGCGGGCACGGCCACCTCGACTGGGGCGAGCGACCCGTGCCGTTCGTCGTCCACGGCGCGGGTGCCGTGCCGGGCGCGGTCGGCCGCGAGCCGCGCTCGATACTCGAGCTGGCGGCGACGGTGGCCGCCCTGCTCGGCGTCGAGCGGCCCGCGGCGGCGCGCGGGCGGCCGCTCGTGCCGGTGCTCGAGCCGGCGCTCGAGCGGCCGGCGAGGGCCGGTCGCTGCCTGGCCGTGGTCGTCGCGCGCGACGAGGAGCCGGCGATCGGCGGCGTGCTGGCGGCGGTCCCGCGCGAGGCATGCGGCATGCCGGTCGACGTGCTCGTGGTGGACGACGGCTCCCGCGATGGCACCGCTGCGATCGCCCGAGCGCACGGCGCCGAAGTGCTCTCGCACGCCCGCTCGCGCGGCGTGGGGGCGGCGCTGCGCAGCGGCCTCGAGCTCGCGCGCGAGCGGGGCTACGCCGCGGCCGCATACATCGACGGCGACGGCGAGTACGACGCCGCGGAGATCGAGCGCGTGCTGGAGCCCGTGGCGTGTGGCCGGGCCGACTACGTCTGCGGCTCGCGCCTGCTCGGCACCCGCGACGGCATGAGCTGGCACCGCAGCCTCGCCAACCGCGCCGCCACCAGCCTCGTCGCGACGCTGATGGAGACGGTCCTGACCGATACGCAGTCCGGCCTGCGCGCGTTCTCCGCGCGGGCGCTCGCCAGCGCCCACATCCGGCACGACTACAACTACGCCCAGGTGCTCACGCTCTCGCTCTGGGGCGCCGGGATCGACCCGCTCGAGCTGCCGATCTCCTACGCTCGACGCCGGAGCGGCCGCTCGTTCGTGCGCTACCCGGAGTACCTCGCGCGCGTGACGCCGGCCGTCTGGCGCGAGTGGCGCGCCTCGCGCGCCGCGAGGAGGAGCGCGCCGGCGCCCACGAGCCCCGCGAGCACGAACGGCCACACGGAGCCGTCCTCGAAGAGCGGGAGGGCCGCCGTGAGCGGTCCGAACGGCGCGTCCGGACGGTCGGCGGCGAGCCCGCCGCCCCCCACGCGCACGTCGAGGTAGAGCCAGGCCGACGCGGCGAGCCCGACCACCGCGAGCGCCGTGCCCACGCGCGGAGCGCGTCGCAGCCCCCAGCCCACGAGCGGCACCGCGAGCGGCAGCGCGGCCAGCAGGTGGCGGCCCGGGAACCAGAACCCGAACATGGTGGGCGCGAGGAAGGCCGCCACGAGCAGCTGGGCGCCCAGCGCGGCGGCGCAGAGCGAGGCCGTCAACTCCACCTCGCGCACGCCCGGCAGCGCACGCGCCACGCGCTCGCGGCGCGAGCGCCGCAGCAGCCAGGCTCCGACGAAGGCGAGCGCCAGCACCGGCGCCCAGCGCAGGACGCCGTAGTCGCGGTCGAGGAAGAGCGCCACCAGGCGGTAGGCGCGCGCGAGGTAGCCGGCCGGGAACGACGCGTCCGTGGCCGTCTCGCCGGGGACGTCGGCCGCGTATGGAGTCGCGCCGCCGTAGAGCGCCTCGTTAAGCCCTACGCAGAGCGCGGCGCTGAAGAGCGACAGCTCGACGGCGCCCACCGCCAGCGTGCGGCGGCGCGCGCGCCAGAGGCCGCGTGCGGCCACGACCCCGATCACGATGCCCGCCGGGGCGAACTTGGCGCCGAGCCACGGCAGCAGGCCGAGCAGCGCGAAGCAGCAGAACGCCTCGCCGCGCGCCGGGCGGGCGTCGAGCCGCAGCGCGAGCAGGGCGGCCCCCGCGAGCGCGGCGCCCGCCGCGAGCTCCGGATAGACGGCCGTGCCGTAGGCCAGGAACGGCGGCGAGAGCCCGACCGCGAGCGCGGCGCCGAGCGCCCAGGGGTCCGGCACCACGCGGAGCGCGAGCCGGTAGGCGAGCGCCACGGCGAGCGCGGTGAGCGCCGCCATGAACAGCTCCACGCCCGTGGCTCCGGCCAGCGCGAAGGCGGGCGCGATCAGGGCCGCGAAGCCGATCCCGTGCGGCTCGATCAGCCGGCCATCGCGCACGCGGCCGTGGGGCTCGAGCGCGTACGGGTAGAAGTCCTCGTACGCGCGCCCGGCGAGCTCGTCCCGCACGTCGACGTCGCCGTCGTCCACGAGCGAGGCGGCGGCGAGCAGGTAGTGGGGCTCGTCGCCGGCGTAGTCCGAGTCCCCGAAGGCGTCGAGGCCGAGGGTGGCGGCGTAGGCGCCGAGCAGCACGAGCCAGAGCGCGAGCGTGCGCCTCATCGTCGGCATCGTCGCCCATCGGCGGCTCGGCCGCGGGGCTCCGTGACCGTCCCTAAGTGTTCCCGTTCGGAAGTACCCGGCGTATGGACGACGGCTTGGTTGAGTGCGGGTAGCTGGCAGCGAAGTTCTTTGACGTTGGTCGGGGTTGACGTATGGCGCGTGGTCAAGCGACACAGAGGTCGAGGCGGTCCGCGGCGGTGTTGTCGAGCCGGTCGAGCAGCCGGTCCAGGTCGCGGCGAGTGAACCTCCACTCGAACGGGGTCGCGATCTGCTCGTAGCGGCGCCCGAAGGCGAGCAGGCGCTGCTCCAGGACGCCGAGGTCCTCGAAGTCGTTGGGCTGGAGGACCTTGCGCTGCACGACGGAGAGGTAGATCTCCGCCTGGTTGAGCCAGGAGGCGTGGATCGGCGTGTGCACCACGATTAGGTTCGGCCAGGCGGCCTTGAGGCGGTCGGTCGAGCGCTGGCCGCGGTGCGCGGAGCCGTTGTCGACGACGAGGAAGACGCGCTGGGCCTTGGCGTAGGGCTCGACCGACATGAACTGCTCGACGAGCTGGCCGAAGGGCTCGATCCCGTCCTTGGGCGCGCAGCTGTCGAAGATCTTGGCGCGCCTCACGTCCCAGGCGGCCAGGTAGCAGAGCGCCCCCATGCGCTCGTACTCGTGCTCGACCTTCTGCCCCTCGCCGGGCGCCGCGGGCAGCGTCTTGTGCTTTCGCCTGCGCGCCTGGATCGAGGGCTTCTCGTCAGCGCAGACGACGAAGTCGCCGGGCTCGAGCCGCCTCCCCTCGAAGCGGCCCTCGTAGAGGTCCAAGATGCGGCCGGCCTTGCGGGCGAAGTCGGGGTCGCGGGGAAAGATCCACGAGCGGTAGCTCCAGGGGCGGATCGCGTCCTCCGAGAGCCAGCGCCAGACGGTCGCGCCCGAGATCTCGGCGACGATCCCGCGCTTGACTGCCTCGCGCGCGAGCTCAGCGCTCGACCAGCGTGAGAGCGGGACGCCCTGCTCGCTGGGCAGCTCGCACGCCAGCGCCTTGAGCTCGGCGACCTGCGCCGGGGGAAAAAGACCGCGGCCGTCCGGGCCGCGGTCGCTCCTCGAGCCCGGCGACGCCGTCCTCGAAGAAGCGCTTGCGCCACTCCGAGACCGACTGCCGCGAGACGCCGAGCCGCTCGGCGATCTCCGCGTTGGAGAGCCCCTGCGCGGCGAGCAGGATCGCCTTCGCGCGCACGACGTCGCGCCACGGGCCCGAGTACGCGCCCGCCCGCCGAGCAAGCTCGCGCTCCTGCTCCGCGCTCAATGCGATCTGGAACGGACTCGGTCTCGCCACCGAGGCCCGATTCGATGTCGGTGCTCTCGCCCCTGCCGCCGAAATACGCCGGATACTTCGCGGCTCCCGCGGGCCCGACGACCCTCACGCCCTTCCGCCCAGCCCGAGAACGCCGCCGCGCACGCCCCGGCAAACGTCAAAGGAATTGCGAGCCGGACCACTTAGAGCGCGCTCGAACTCCTATCGTCCAGGCATGGCCATCACCGAGAACGCGGCGGGGGCGCTGAGCATCTCGGAGGCTTCCGAGGCCTCCGGACTGAGCGCGCATACCCTTCGCTACTACGAGCGGGCAGGGCTGCTCGAGCGCGTGGACCGCAACGACGGCGGCCATCGCCGCTACCGAGAGGCTGACCTCGAGCGGATCAAGTTCCTCACGAAGCTCCGGGCCACGGGGATGCCGATTCGCGAGGTCCGCCGCTACGCGGAGCTCATGAAGGCCGGTCAGGCTACGAACGCGGAGCGCCTCGCGCTCCTCGAGGCGCACCGCGAGGCGGTGCTCGCCGAGCTCGAGGCGACCGCGGAGAACCTCGAGCTCATCGAATGGAAGATCAACTTCTAAAAGGAAAGGCTGGGACGAACATGAAGCAGCGCAAGCTTCGAGACCTAGAGGTATCTGCCATCGGTCTCGGCTGCATGGGGATGTCCGCCTTCTACGGCTCCGCCGATGAGGACGAGGGCATCAAGACCATCCAGCGCGCGCTCGCGCTGGGCATCGACTTCATCGACACCGCGCAGCTCTACGGCCCACTGACAAACGAGATGCTGGTTGGCCTCGCGATCAAGGGCCACCGCGACGAGTACGTGATCGCGACGAAGTTCAGTCGCCGGATGGACGACGCCGTCCCCGGCGACATGAGTACGGTCGGGCCGCCGGACGGCTCGGCCGAGCACGTGCGCAGCTCGATCGAGGGCTCGCTCAAGCGGCTTGGGACCGACTACGTCGACCTCTACTACCAGCACCGGGTGGATCCCAACGTTCCGATCGAGGAGACCGTCGGGGCGATGGCGGAGCTGGTCGGGGAGGGCAAGGTGCGCCATATCGGCCTGAGCGAGGCGGCGCCGGAGACGATCCGCCGCGCGAACGCCGTCCACCCGATCGCGGCGGTGCAGACCGAGTACTCCTTGTGGACGCGCGACCCGGAGCCCGAGGTGCTGCCCACCTGCCATGAACTCAGGATCGGGTTTGTCCCCTACTCGCCGCTCGGACGCGGCTTCCTCGCGGGCCGGTTCACCTCCCCGGACCAGCTCGACGAGAGCGATTTCCGCCGCAGCGGGCCACGGTTCACCGGCGAGAACCTCGAGGCGAACCTCAGGCTCGCGGCGAAGGTGAAGGAGATCGCGGCAGAGAAGGGCGTGACGCCGGCGCAGCTTGCGATCGCATGGGTGTTGGCGCAGGGCGACGACCTGGTCCCGATCCCGGGTACGAAGCGCCGCGCATACTTCGAGCAGAACGCCGGCGCAGTCGACATCGAGCTGACGGAGGACGACCTGGCGCGCACTGACGCCGAGCTCCCCGAGCCCGCCGGGGAGCGCTACGACGAGGCCGGGATGGCGACCGTGAACCTCTAGTAGATGGCCCCCGGGCCGAGTCGTCGCGCCAAGAGCGTGCGCGGCCGCCGGGATCGGGATCAAACTCCCGATCCCTCGCCGAACCGATCGACTACCTGCCCGCGCGGATGGCGGCGTACCGGAAGCCGCCCCGCCGCTCGCCTCGGCTGCAACCGGCGCCACGCCAGCGAAGGCGTCGGCAGCACGAAGGATCGTCCGCCTCCAAGCAATACGGCCGCTGTGGCGGCATCCCCTTGACCTCGACCCGAACAACATGACGGGACGTTATGCGGACCGCCCGCGCCGCGGCCGCTGCTTCGGTCTGGTTGCGCGCGTCGCGAAT
>JBLNDU010000006.1:0-3108 GCA_050261935.1 Nocardioidaceae bacterium
TGCGCGACCTGCTCGCCGACGAGCGCCACGGCATGCGCAAGGTGAGCCTGCGCTCCACCGACGGGCGCGTCGACGTGTCGCGCATCGCGCGCGCGCTCGGCGGCGGCGGCCACCGCCAGGCGGCGGGCTTCACGACCGCTCTGCCGTACCCCGAGCTCGTGGAGCAGCTCCGCTCTGAGGTGAGGCGGCAGCTCCACCCGTAGTGGCGCCCACGGGCGTCGTCCTCCATCCGAAGCCCGGCGGCGTGACCTCGCACGACGTGGTCGCGCAGCTGCGCCGGAGCCTGCCGCGCGGCACGAAGGTCGGCCACGCGGGCACGCTCGACCCCTTCGCGACGGGGCTGCTGCTCGTGCTCGTGGGCCAGGCGACCCGGGCGCAGCGGTTCCTGATGGCGCTGCCGAAGACCTACCGCGTCGTGGCGCGGCTCGGGTGGACGTCCGACACCGGCGACCGCGACGGCGCGCTCGAGCGCGGCCGCCTCCCGTCGGACCTGCGCATCCCGACCGGGGCCCTGCAGCAGCGCCCGCCGGCCTACTCCGCCGTCAAGGTGGGCGGCGAGCGCGCCTACCGGCTCGCGCGCCGTGGCGAGCGTCCCGCGCTCGAGCCGCGCGCCGTGACCGTGTACCGCGCCGAGCTGCTCTGGCAGGCGGACGATCGGGCCTGCTTCGAGATCGAGTGCTCGTCCGGCACGTACGTGCGCGCGCTCGTCGCGGAGCTCGGCGACGCCTACTGCGAAGGGCTCGAGCGGACCGCGATCGGCCCCTTCCGGCTCGCCGACGCCGACCCCCGGCGGATCCTGCCGCTCGAGCTGGCGCTCGGCTTCCTGCCCGAACGCGCGCTGTCGGACGATGAGGCGAGGGCCGTCGCGCACGGTCGGCGCCTGCCGCTGCCCGAGGCCGAGGCGGTCGCGCCGGACGCCGGGGCGGTCGCGCCGGACTTCGGGAGTATCGCGCCGGACGCCGAGCCGGTCGCGCCGGCCGCGGGGGCGCCGCTCCCGACGCGACCGCTGCGGCTCACGCATGCCGGCCGGCTCATCGCGCTCGCCGAGCCGGGCGCGGGCGAGCTCCGCCCCGTCGTAGTGTTCGCCGGGCGATGAGGGTCACGCGGCTGCCCGACCTCCCCCCGCGCTCGCGCGCCGCCCCGGCCCGGCGGGTCGCGGTAGGCACCTTCGACGGCGTGCACCTCGGGCACCGAGCGGTGATCGAGGGCAGCGACACGGTGCTGACCTTCGACCCCCACCCGGTGGCTGTGATCCACCCCGACGCGATGCCGAAGCTGCTCAACCCGTTCCCGATCAAGCGCGATCTGATCGCCGGGCTCGGAGTGGAGGAGCTGGTGGTGATCCCGTTCGACCGCGAGTTCGCCTCCCACGGCGCCGAGCAGTTCGTGGAGGACGTCCTGCTCCGCCAGCTCGGCGCCGCCCAGGTCTCGGTCGGCGAGAACTTCCGCTTCGGGCGGGGCGCGAAGGGCGACGCCGACCTCCTGCGCGCCTACCCCGACTTCGAGACGCGCGTGGTGCCGCTCGTCGAGTGCGCCGGCGAGACGGTGTCGTCGAGCCAGATCCGCGGCCTCGTGGCCGCCGGCGAGGTCCGTCAGGCCACCGAGTTCCTGGGCGGGCCGTTCCTCTTCGAGGGCACGGTCGTGCGCGGCGACGCGCGCGGGCGCCACCTCGGCTACCCGACCGCCAACCTCGTGCCGGACGACCGCCTCGTGCACCCGGCCCACGGCGTCTACGCGGCCTGGGCGCACGGCTACCCCGCGGCCGTCAACGTCGGCGTGCGGCCCCAGTTCGACACGGGCCGCGGGCTCCTGATCGAGGCCTACCTCATCGGCTTCGAGGGCGACCTGTACGGGCAGACGCTGCGGATCGCCTTCCTCGAGCGCCTCCGCGGAGAGCGCCGCTTCGAGTCGGTCGACGCGCTCGTCGAGCAGATGGAGCGCGACGTCGAGGAGGCGCAGCGCGTATGCGCGCGGGAGTCGCTCGCGGCGGGGCGGCGCAACGCGAGCTAGGCCGCGGGGCACTGCTACCGTGTCGCGCCGATGTCGCTGACGGCGGAGAGGAAGCGCGAGATCGTCGACCACTACGGTCGGGACGGGAGCGACACCGGCTCGACCGAGGTTCAGGTCGCGCTGCTCACCGCGCGAATCAACGAGCTGACCGACCACCTACGTACGCACCGCAAGGACCATCACTCGCGGCGCGGGCTCCTGATGCTGGTGGGCAGGCGCCGGCGGCTGCTCAAGTACCTGCAGAGCAGGGACATCGACCGCTACCGCAGTCTGATCGGGGAGCTCGGGCTGCGCCGATGATCGCGCCCGGGTCGCCGGCGCCGGAGTTCACGCTCGAGACCCAGGACGGCGAGTCGGTGTCGCTGTCCGACTTCCGCGGCCGGACCGTCGTGCTCGTCTTCTATCCCGGCGACTTCAGCCCGGTCTGCACGGACCAGCTCAACGTCTACGAGGAGGTGCTCGGCGAGCTGCGCTCGAGGGGGGCCGAGCTCGTGGGCATCTCGGTCGACTCGGCCTTCTGCCACAAGGCCTTCCAGGACGCGCTCGGGATCACCATCCCGCTGCTCGCCGACTTCCATCCGAAGGGCGAGGTCGCCCGCGCGTACCGCGTCTACAGCGAGGACTACGGCAAGAGCGGCCGAGCGCTCGTGATGGTCGGACCGGACGGGACCGTCCGGTGGTCCCACATGTCGCCCAGCCCGCTCGAGATCCCGGGTGCAAACCTCATCTTCGACGCCCTGGACGAGCAGCCGGCCGCCTGAGCCCGGCCCCGCCGATCACGCCCACGGGCGCGGGCCGCTCGTGCTCGAGTACGCCGACCTCGAGTGCCCGTACTGCGCGCGCGCCCACCTCCTGCTGCGCGAGCTGCCGGTGCGGCGCGTGTTCCGCCACTTCCCGGTCGTCTCGAAGCATCCGCGCGCGCGAGCGCTCGCGCACACCGCCGAGGCGGCCGCCCTCCAGGGCCGCTTCTGGGAGATGCACGACGCCATGCTAGAGGAACAGGGCCACCTCGACCCCCCGCACCGGTGGGAGCGCGCGCGCCGACTCGAACTAGACCTAGTCCGCTTCGAGGAGGACCGCAGCTCGGAGCGCGTTGCC
>JBLNDU010000007.1:0-4107 GCA_050261935.1 Nocardioidaceae bacterium
CCCTGCCGGCTCGTCGGCCGCGCCCGGCTCGCGGGCGCGGGGGGGGCGCCGGGGCCGCTCGACGGCGCGGCTGCGCCCGGGTCCGCGCGGGCGGCGGCCGCGCGCGCGGGGGCCGCGCGCCGACGCTTCTCGCGCCTGCGCTCGGCGGCGCGCAGCGTGCTGCGCAGGCGGCGCACGGCCCGCTCGAGCTCGACCGTCGTCGGCGGACGGAGGCCGCCGGCCCCCGTCGGGACGCCGGTCAGCAGATTGCGGCCGGGCTGGCCGGCCCGCTCCGCGCTCACCCGGCGCATCAGTCCGAGGTAGCGTCGCTCGAGCGCGCTTCGCGGCTGCGCCGAGAGAGGCGCGAAGACGTCGGTGTGCGCTGTGAGCGACCCCTGGGTCGAGGCCGTGCCGGCCGCCGTCGGCGCGAGCGCGGCGGTGCACAGCGCGCACGCGAGCGCAGCGA
Source organism: Nocardioidaceae bacterium (assembly GCA_050261935.1). Lineage (GTDB taxonomy): Bacteria > Actinomycetota > Thermoleophilia > Solirubrobacterales > Thermoleophilaceae > JBLNDU01. Next base: position 446 of record JBLNDU010000007.1, read on the forward strand.
TCGTAGTTCGGTACTGCAAGGGGAACCACCTCCGGTCGGGCGTGTCCGGCGGCGCTCGTGCGCGCGGTCCGGACCGGCCGCGCCCCGGGTCCTCGGCGCGGTGGCCGCGGACGGGACGAATCGGGGACCCCTCATGGATAGCGCCCCTGAGCGGGAAAACGGCCGTTCGGGGCGTGAGACTCGTCACACAACGCCGCCGCCGGCGCCGGAGCTGGCGCGCTCGCGCTCGGCGTCGGCTCAGGCCGCGGCGCGGTCCGCGAGCTCCACGAGCGTGCGGACCCCGAAGCCGGACGCGCCCTTGCCGACGTAGGGGCGCGTCATGCCCCACGCCGTCCCGGCGATGTCCATGTGGACCCAGGGGCGGTCGGCGACGAACTGGCGGAGGAACTCGGCGGCGTAGCTCGACACGGCCTTGCGCTGCTCGGAGGCGTTGGTGAGGTCGGCGTACTCGCCCTTGGTGAGCTCGAGGATCTCGGGGTGGAGCGGCATCCGCCAGCCGAGCTCGCCGGTGGCGTCGCAGGCCGCCTGCACCTCGGCGCACCAGGCGTCGTCGTTCGAGAACAGCCCCGCGTACGTGCTGCCGAGCGCGACGATGATCGCGCCGGTGAGCGTCGCGAGGTCGACGAGCCGCTCCGCGCCCTGCTCGACGGCGTAGCAGAGCGAGTCCGCGAGGATCAGCCTGCCCTCGGCGTCGGTGTTGTTCACCTCGATCGTCTTGCCGTTCATGGCGGTGACGATGTCGCCCGGCCGGGTTGCTCCGCCGCTCGGCATGTTCTCGGTTGCGGGCACGACGCCTGTGATCGTCACGGGCAGTCCGAGCGCCGCGATCGCGTCGATCGCCTCGATCACGGCCGCGCCCCCGGACATGTCGAACTTCATCTCGTGCATCTTCGCGCTCGGCTTGATCGAGATCCCGCCGGTGTCGAAGGTCACGGCCTTGCCGACGAAGCCGAGGTGGGGACCGCGATCGCCGGCGCGCAGGCGCAGCACGATCAGACGCGGGTCCTCATCGCTCCCGCGCGCCACCGCGGCGAATGCGCCCATCCCGCGCGCGACGATGGCGTCCCGGTCGAGCAGCTCGAGCTCGACCGACTCATGCCGGTCGGCGACCTCCGCTGCGCGCTCGGCGAGGAAGGTCGGAGTCGCCACGTTGGCGGGCAGGTTCTGCAGGTCGCGGGCGGCGTTCTGCGCCTCGGCGCCGACGCGGGCCCGCTCGACCCGCTCCGCGTCGACGGCGTCGCCCGCCACCTCGAGCGCCTCGATCGCGGAGCCCTCGTTCGGCTTCGACTTGAAGCGCTCGAAGCTGTAGAGGCGGAGCAGGGTGCCCTCCACGAGGGCCGCGTCGACGCCGCCCGGGTCCGCCCACGAGAGCGACACGGCTCCGAGCTCCCTGGCGCGGGCGGCGGCCGACGCCGCCGCGACCCGCGCTCGCTCCGCGTCGAGCTCGTCACGACGCCCGAGGCCCGCGAGCAGCACGCGTCGCTGTCCGCCGCCGGGCGCGTCCTCGTGCGTCACGGCCACGTGCTTTGGCGTCGGCCTCGCTTCGCCCAGCTCGACCAGCGCCTGGAGCGCGGGCTCCTCGAGCGACTCCCCCTCGAGGATTCCCACCACCCGCGTGTCAGCCGCGGTCTCCTCGGGGGCGCCGCGCCGGGCGTTGACCGCGATCGTCGCCATCGGGGCGCGCAGTCTAACCCCGCGTGTGCGGCGCTATGCTCGCCTTCCCCCTTACGAAGGAGCGATCCCCGATGCCCAAGACCGTGATCCTCGGAGCCGCTCGGACGCCGTTCGGGAAGCTCGGCGGCGCCCTCTCGACGCTCGACGCCACGGAGCTCGGCGGCAGGGCGATCGCCGCAGCGCTCGAGCGCGCCGAGGTTGCGCCGCAGCAGGTCGAGCACGTGGTGTTCGGGCAGGTGCTCCAGGCGGGCCAGGGCCAGATCCCCTCGCGCCAGGCGCAGATCAAGGGGGGCATCCCGAGGGAGGTCTCATCGGAGACGGTGAACAAGGTGTGCGCCTCGGGCATCCGGTCGGCGGGCATAGTCGACCAGGCCGTTCGAGCGGGTGACCTCAATCTGGCCGTCGCGGGCGGCATGGAGTCGATGTCGCACGCGCCCTACGTGATGCCGCAGGCGCGCTTCGGCTATCGGATGGGCGACGCCAAGATGCTCGACGCGATGGTGCACGACGGGCTGACGAACCCCTTCAACGGCCATCACATGGGCGAGGACGCCGACACCGTCGCGGAGGAGCTCGAGCTCACGCGCGTGGACATGGACCGCTTCTCCGTGCGCTCGCACGAGCTCGCGGTCCAGGCGACGGACGAGGGCCGCCTGCCCGAGGAGATCGTGGCGGTCACGATCAAGTCGCGGAAGGGCGAGTCGACGGTCGAGATCGACGAGGCGCCGCGCCGCGACACGTCGCTCGAGACGCTCGCCAAGCTGCCGGCCGCCTTCGGCAAGGAAGGCTCGCACACGGCGGGCAACACGCCCGGGCTCAACGACGGGGCCGGCGCCGTGGTGCTGGCGAGCGACGACTGGGCGCGGGCGAACGGGCGCGGGCCGATCGCCACGATCGTCGCCCAGGCGGCCGTCGCCGACGACTTCTCCTACCTCGCGCGCACGCCGGCCAACGCCACCAAGAAGGCGCTCGAGCAGGCCGGGCTGTCGGTCGACGACATCGACCTGTTCGAGATCAACGAGGCGTTCTCGTCTGTGGCGCTCAACTCGATGCGCATGCTCGGCGTCGACGAGGCGAAGGTGAACGTGAACGGCGGCGCGATCGCCCTCGGCCATCCGATCGGCGCCAGCGGGGCGCGCATCCTGATGACGCTCGCCAACGAGCTGCGCCGGCGCGGCGGCGGGCTGGGCGTGGCGGCGATCTGCTCGGGCGGCGGCCAGGGCGACGCGATGATCATCGAAGTCGATGGCGGCTAGCGCCGCCGCCTTCTTCGACCTCGACAAGACGCTGATCGAGGGCTCGAGCGCCCTCCACTTCGCGCGCGCCGGGCACCGTGCCGGACTCGTCTCGCGCCGGCAGCTCGCGCGGGGCGCGTGGGCGAACGTGCGGTTCCGGCTCAACGGGTCGAGCGACGAGCAGACCGAGGCGCTCAAGCAGCACGTGCTCGAGGTGATCGCCGGGCAGCGCGTGGTCGACCTGGCGCGGCTCGGCCCGACGGCCCTCGCCGGGATCCTGCCGCGCGTCTACCCGGAGATGCTCCGCGAGGCGCACGAGCACCAGGACGCCGGCCGGCGCGCGTACATCGTCACCGCCGCCTCGCAGGAGCTCGCCGACGTTCTGGCGCGCGTGCTCGTGCTGGACGGCGGCATCGGGATGCGCTCCGAGGTGCGCGACGGCGTCTACACGGGGCGGCCCGACGGGCCGATGACCTACCGCGAGGGGAAGGCGGAGGCGATCCGCGCGCTGGCCGGGCGCGAGGGGATCGACCTGAGCGCCTCGTACGCGTACTCGGACTCGGAGTCCGACCTGCCCATGCTGCGCGCCGTCGGCCATCCCGTGGCGGTCAATCCCGACGCCGCGCTCGAGCGCGCGGCGCGCGCCGAAGGCTGGCGGATCATGCGCTTCGACAAGCTGGCGCGGAGGCTCAGGCTGGCGGCCGCCGCGGCGGCGGGTGGCCTGCTGGCGAGCGGCGGCGGGTACCTGGCGGC
>JBLNDU010000008.1:0-5140 GCA_050261935.1 Nocardioidaceae bacterium
GAGCCCACCGCCCTACAAGCCCGCGCGCTCGAGCTCGTCGAGACGAAGCTCCCCAAAAACGCGTAGCCACGAACGAGACAGCCCCGCGGGCGTCGAATCCCAGGCGCAAAGCCAGATCGGCCACCGCGCGAGCGGGTAACTTCGGCCTAGGACGCCAGCCGCCCGCGCGGCCGGCGCGTGAAGAGCGGCAGCGCGAGCCCGAGCAGCGCGCCGGCGGCCGCGCCGCCTACCGCGGCCGCGATGTTCGCCTCCTCGGCGGCCAGCGACAGGAGCACGAGCACCGCGGCGATCACGCCCGTGCCGAGCAGGTCGTTGCCGCGGTCCTCGCGGCGGCGGGCGGCGAGGCGGTCGTCCACGAGCCACGCAGCCAGCAGGCCGAGCGCCGCTCCGTTCCCGCCGAGCACGGTCCAGACGGCCGCGTCCGAGAGCAGCGGCGGCGTGTCGAGCAGGGCCGCCAGCGCCGCGCCGGCCGCGCCGGAGAGGACGAAGACGAGCACGACCGGCAGCGGGCCGAAGCGGCGCTCGAGCATCGTGCCGAAGACCGCGACCGCCACGAGCACCACGAACTGGTAGCCGAGGTTGTCGTGCACGAACGGCGTGGTGAAGAAGCGCCACGCCTGCTCGTCGACCGGTGGCACGAGGCCGCCGACGTCCGCGAAGCCGAGCTCCTCGCTCGCCAGCACGACCGTGACCAGGAGCGACGCGACGATCAGCGCCAGCGTGGCGTATGGACGCGTGTCGGGGGCGACGCCCGCGACCTCCTCGGCGCGCAGCCGGGGCCTGCGCGAGGTACGCCGCGGCTGGCGCGGCGGCTTCTCGACGGGAACGCCCCGCTCGAGCTTCGGGGCCCGCTTGCGCACGCGCTGCCCGCAGTAGGGGCACTCGGTCACGTACGGGCTGACCTCGGAGCCGCAGTTCTTGCAGACGACGAAGAGGTCCGGCTGCGTCACGCTGCTCTGAGAGTACCGGGACGCGGGCGCCGCTCGACGCCTATTCGGCGGCGCTGCTCTCGGGCTCGGGGACGGACGCGGCCACGAGCTCCGCGGCGACCTCGCGGAGGTCGTGGTTGGCCTCGTAGACGACCTCCTGGCGCGAGGCGCCGTTGCCGTTGTCGAGCAGGTCGTGCACGTGGTCGAAGTCGGCGGCCGACCCGAGCTCCTCGGCGTGCGGGCGCAGCCGCTCCATCACCCGGCGGGCGAGGTCGCGCACCGGCACGCGCTGGGTGTGCGGGAGGTCCACGAGCTCACCGTCGAGGCCGTGGCGCGCCGCGAGCCACTTGTTCTCGTCGAGCATCTCGTACGGGTAGCGCGACAGCCGGTGCCCCGCCTCGTAGTGCTCGGCGAGCTCCTTGACCATCGCCTGCGCCAGCGCCGCGAGCGCGAGCGTGTGCTCCACGCGCGTCTGCGAGTCCATCACGCGGATCTCGACCGTGCCGAAGTTGGGATGCGGCCGCACGTCGTACCAGAGGTAGGTGTAGTCGTGGATGGCGCGCGATTCGCGCATGAAGCGGATCCGCCGCGACCAGTCGTCGTAGTCGTCGTAGCGGGGCGGGATCCCCACGCGCGGGAAGGCGCGGAAGATCGGGGTGCGCGTGGACTGCATGCCGGTGTGGCCGCCGCGCCAGAAGGGCGAGTTGGCCGACAGCGCGAGCAGCAGCGGCAGGTGTACGCGCATGCCGTTCGTGACGTGGATCGCCTTGTCGGGGTCGTCGAGGCCGACGTGCACGTGGATGCCGAAGATGAGCTCCTGGCGCGCCACGAACTGGAGCCCCGCGATCAGGTCGCGGTAGCGCGGGCGCGAGACGATGCGCTGGTCCTCCCAGAGCGCGAACGGGTGCGTGCCGGCCGCGCCGATCGCGAGCCCGCGCTGCGCGGCCACCCGCTGGACGAGCGCGCGCAGCGCCCGCAGCTGCGTGCCGGCCTGGGTCGTGTCGCGGCAGGGCGTCGTGGAGATCTCGCAGACCGACTCCATCAGCTCCGGCTTGACGTCGCCGTCGGTGGGCATCTCGGCGAGCGCCTCGAGCAGCCCTTCGATCGAGTTCACGAGCTCGAGCGTTTCGGAGTCGACGATCATGAGCTCCTCCTCGATCCCGAGGGTGTAGGAGGGGCCCGTGAACCGGTGCTCCACGGGTGTAGCCTAAGCGCCGAGACGACCGAAGGAGGAGGCAAAGAGGCATGGCACTCGGGTACGACGGCAAGCTCTACATCCTCGCGTTCGATCACCGCGGCTCCTTTCAGAAGAAGATGTTCGGGATCCAGGGCGAGCCCGACGAGGAGCAGACGAAGACGATCGCGGACGCCAAGCACCTGATCTTCGAGGGCATGCTCAAGGCCACGGAGCAGGGCGTCGATCCCGGCGCCACGGGCTGCCTCGTCGACGAGCAGTTCGGCGCCCCGCACGGCATTCCCGAGCAGGCTAAGGAGCGCGGGCTGGTCCTCGCCATGCCGGTCGAGAAGTCGGGCCAGGACGAGTTCGATTTCGACTACGGCGACGACTTCGGCGCGCACATCGAGAAGTTCGATCCGGACTTCACCAAGGTGCTCGTGCGCTACAACCCCGAGGGCGATGCCGACATGAACGCGCGACAGACCGAGCGCCTCGTGCGGCTCTCGAACTGGCTCCACGAGCGCGATCGCAAGTTCCTCTTCGAGCTGCTCGTGCCGGCCACGCCGGAGCAGGACGAAATGGTCGGCGGCGACGCCGCGCGCTACGACGCCGAGCTGCGCCCTGACCTCATGCGGCGGACGATCATCGAGCTGCAGGACGCGGGCGTCGAGGCCGACGTCTGGAAGATCGAGGGCATCGACACGCAGGCTGAGTGCGAGATGATCGCCCAGACCTGTCGCCGCGACGGCCGCGACGGCGTGATCTGCGTCGTGCTCGGGCGCGGCGCCAACGACGCCAAGGTCGAGCACTGGCTCCGCCAGGGCGCGCCGGTCGAGGGCTTCGCCGGCTTCGCGATCGGCCGCACGATCTGGTGGGACGCGCTCAAGGGCTACCTCGACGGCTCGCTCGAGCGGGACGTGGCCACGCAGCAGGTGGCCGACAACTACCTCCGCTTCGTGTCCGTCTACAAGGAGGCCGCGCAGGCGGCGCCCGCCCCGGCGTAGGCCTCGCCGCGCCCGTCCGCCGCAGGCGGGCGGAGCGGCGCCGGGTGTCCCCGCATGGCCGGTGCTATGGTCGCCGGCCATGCGGATGAGGGAGTCCCTCACGCAGTTCGAGGAGGCCTTCCGCGAGGAGGCCGAGGAGTCGGTCGTCAGGCGCGAGAGCCTCCGCCGCCAGGCGGCCCAGCGCGCCCGCGCTCGCCGTCACGCCCGCGTGGAGCGGGCCGGCACGCTGCGGTTCGTGCTGCTCGTGGCGGCGCTCGTGGCGACGGCCGTGATCGTCACGATCGCGATGTTCGAGTCGCTCGCCCTGCTCGTCGGGTGAGCGCCTAGTCGCGCGCGCTGGCGCTAGTCGCGTGCCCGGGCGCCGTCGCGCGGGCTTGCGCCGTCGAGCGCCTGGTCGACCTCGCCGCCGCCCGCCCCGGGACGGCGGTCATCCTGGATCTCGAGGTAGACCTCCTTGCGGAACACCGGTACGGAGCGCGGTGCCTCGATGCCGATCCGGACCTTCTCGCCCATGATGGCCAGGACGGAGACCTCGATGTCGTCCCCGATCATGATGCTCTGATTCGACTTCCGTGTGAGTACGAGCACGCCAGGGGCCTCCCTGCCGGAGCCGTTGCGGCAATCAGTGAAGCAGGCTGCGCACCAGGTGTAAAGCTGGGCGCTGCGCGGCACCCGGCGCGAGCCCCGGACGGAGGCGCAGACGGAGCCCCGGACGGAGGCGGTGCGCGCCCCCCCGGTTGGTAGTCTCGGCGCCCTTGGCACGCAAGTCGCTCAAGCCACAGCTGAACCAGATCCGCACCTGGGTGCGTCAGGGCCGGACCGACGCCTGGATCGCCCATCAGCTCGAGGTCTCCGTCTCCGACATCCGCTCCTTCAAGCGCGAGCACGAGCTCACGCCCGCCGACGCCAGCGACGACGGCGACGCCGTCGGCCCAGGGCTGGACGACGAGGAGGTCGACCTTCGCGCGGAGGACGACGCGCTCGTCGCGGCCGCGCTCGAAGCCGAGCAGGCCGAGGAAGAGGAGGAGGACGAGGACGAGGAGGCCGAGGAGTCGGAGCGTCCGCGTCGCCGTCGCGGCCGGCGCGGCGGACGCAGCCGACGCCGCAGGGACGATCGCACGCCGCTCGAGGGGACCTTCGACCACGGCGAGGAGGGCTACGGGCTCTGGCTCGACCCCTCGGTGCAGGACGATCCCGTCTACGCCGAGCACTGGGCCGGCCACCGCCCCGTCACCGTGGTGATCGAGCCCGAGCAGATCGTCATCACGCGGGAGCCGGACGACGAGCAGGCGTAGGCCGGCGCCTCAGGCGCGGCCGCCGCCGTGCCGCGCGCGACCGCCGGCGTAGTCGGAGGCCTCGCGCGCATAGCGGCCGAAGGCGGCGTCCACGACGTGGGCGGCGTCGGCGCCGGCGCCCCGCCGCACGGCGAGGTCCTCGGCCCAGTCGGTCCCCGCGGCGTAGGCGTCCGCGAGCTCGCGCAGCACGAAGCTCGAGCCGAGCCGGCGCCTCAGCTCGTCGACGAGGGCATCGACCGCGGCGTCGAGCTCGGGCGCCTCGCGCGCCCGCCGCTCGCCCTCTCGCCATTGGAACAGCGCGTTCTCGAGGGCGTAGGCCACGGCCCCACGACCGTAGCGCTCAGCGCCGCGGCAGGCCCTCGACCACGAACGGGCGCTCGCCCTGGCGCACCATGCCGAGCCGGCGCGCCTCGCGCTCGAGCGCGCCAGGGCTGCGGAGCTCGCGCACGCGGCGCTCGAGCCGCCGGTGCTCCGCGCTCAGCTCGCGGAGCTCCGAGTCGTGCGCGGCCGCGCTCCGCCGCGTCTCGATCCAGTGCTTCGCCGGCGCGCCGTAGAGGAGCACGATGACCCCGAGCGTGAGCAGCAGCGCATAACGCCCGACGCGATCCCAGCGGATCCCGCCTCGCCGGGCCGGCGCCCGCCGCGCCGTGCGGCGAGCGGCGACCTGCCCACGGGCTCCCGCCGCCTCGGCCCGGCGCCCGTCCGAGCGCAGCGCGGCGCTCGCGCGCGACCCGC
>JBLNDU010000009.1:0-4344 GCA_050261935.1 Nocardioidaceae bacterium
AGCCGAGCGTCTCGACCGCCGTGAGCCGCTTGACGAGCGCGCGGCGGCGCGCCATGCGGCGGACTCCGACCGCGAGCGCGAGCGTGATCGTGGGGAGCAGCCCCTCCGGCACGTTCGCGACCAGCAGTCCGATGGCGAACGTCACGGCGTCGGCCAGCGGCAGGCCCGCGACCAGGGTGCCGACGCCGAAGAACGCCACGCCGGCGGCCACAGCGACGACGGCGATCAGCTGCGCGGCGCGGTTCACCTGGCGCTGCAGCGGGCTGATCTCAGGGCGGACGCGCTGGGACAGCGCGGCGATCCGGCCGAGCTGCGTCTGCATGCCGGTCGCGTAGACGACGGCCTCCGCCTCGCCCGCGGTGCAGAGCGTGCCGGCGAAGATGAGGTCGTCCGAGTCGAGCGGCGAGTCGGCGCGGTGGAGCCGCTCGGCGGTGCGCGCCGCGGGCTGCGACTCGCCCGTGAGCGGCGACATGTCGACCTCGACCGAGCCCTGAATCAGGCGGGCGTCCGCCGACAGGCGGTCGCCCTCGGCGAGCAGCAGCAGGTCGCCGGGCACGAGCTCGCGCGGGGCGAGCTCGAGCTCCTGGCCGTCGCGCCGCACGCGGGCGTGCGGCGGCAGCAGCGCGCGCAGCGCCTCCGTGGCGCGCTCGGCCTGCAGCTCCTGGGCGAAGGCGAGCAGCGCGTTCAGCACGATCACGGCGACGATCGCGAGCGCCAGCGGGACGAGGTCGCCGACCACCGCCAGCGCGGCTGCCACCCACAGCAACAGCGCGAGCGGGTGGCTGAACTGGCGCGCCAGCTCGCGCAGGCGGCTGCTCCCCTCGCGACGGCTGATCTCGTTCGGGCCCACCTGCTCGAGCCGGCGAGCGGCCTCGCGGCCGCCGAGCCCGCCGCGGGTCGTTCGCAGGTGATGGAGCAGCAGGTCGATCCGCTCCTCGGGATCGACCGGCGCCGCGAGCGGGGTGAGCGCGGGGGCGCTCAGACGGCCGCCTCCTGCATCAGGCCCCCGGAGGGCCCTCCTCGAGCCGGCGCACGACCCGCTCCGTGAGGCGGAGCGCCGCCGCGACGCTCCGGTAGTCGACGCGGTCGGCCGTGTCGCTCGGCCAGTGGTAGTTCGAGGGCACGAGGTAGTCGTTGACGGAGCCGACGGCGGCCACGTCGTAGCCGGCGCGGAGCGGCACGAGCCCGTCGGTCGCGAAGGTGAAGCGCAGGCCGCGGCGGAGCGCGACCCCGACGCCTGCCGCGGCGTCGGCCACGAGCCGCTTGAAGCGCTCGGAGTAGTCGCGCATCCGCAGGAAGCCCTCGCCCTCGATCAGCACGAGCTGCGGCGAGCCGACCGTGTCGAGGCAGAGGAAGCAGGTCGTCTCAGGTGGCAGGTCTGCCAGGTGGCGGCGCGCGAACGCCAGCATGCCCTCCTGGTTCGCCTCCTCGGCGCCCGCGGAGAGCAGCACGACGCGCAGGTCGCGCGGCGGGTGCTCGACGAGCTCGCGGGCGAGCTCGAGCAGGACGGCGACCGCGCTGAGGTTGTCGTTCGCGCCCGGCACCACCTCGTTGGTGACCATGTCGGCCATCACGGCGACCGTGCAGGCCGCGAGCAGCGTGCCGGCCGCCGCGACCCGGCGCGAGCCGGCCGCGGCGCCCGCCGCCACGAGCGCCGGGCCGCCGACGACGAGCGCCATGAGCGGCGGCCAGCGATCGAGCCGGCTGACGAGCCACGGCAGCCGCCGGAATAGGAGGCGGGGGAGGGCCTGGTCGAACACGAAGCTCGTCCGCGCGGCGTCGTGGTGGGCGAGCACGACGAGCGTGCGCTCGGCGCCCGCGTCGCCGGCCTCCGCCACGACGTTCGAGGTCTCCGCCTGCGGCAGCAGGCGTCGGAACCAGCGCCGCCGCCCGCCGCCGAGGTCCTGCCACATCGCCGCCGCGGCCGCGGCGCCCGTCGCGAGAGCGATCCGCCGGCGGCCCGCCAGCGCCGCGACGCCTCCGGCCGCTCCGAGCGCCGCGAGCGACCCCAGCGGCCACTCGAAGCTCCCGTGCACCCGGTCGCGCTCCACCCTGGCCGGCAGGCCGGCCTCGCGCAGGCGCGCTGCGATCCACTCCGCCGCCTCGTGCTCGCCGGCCGAGCACGGCGCGCGCTCGAGCCGCTCCAGCACTTCCACGGTCGCGCGGAGCGCGGCCTCGGTCGAGTCCCGGCTGTCCGCCGCGACGTGCATGCGGCCTGAGACTATGCGTAGTTCGCCGCGCCGAGGATCCGCCCGCGGCCACGATGGCGCCTCGGGCGCGACGCGCGACCATCTCTACGAGGCCGTGGGAGCCGCGCGCGGGCCCGACCCATCACCGCCCGCAACGTGCGACTATCTCGGCGAGTGGAGGGTTCCGCGCAATGACCACGCAGACGTCCAGCGACGGCGCGCCCGGGACGGCGCCGGCCGAGCTGGCCGAGGCACGGCGCCTGCTCGCGGAGCTCGTGCGCGGCAGCCGGCGCGTCGTGGCGCTGACCGGCGCCGGCGTGTCGGTCCCGTCGGGGATCCCGGACTTCCGCTCGCCCGATGGGCTCTGGTCGCAGGTCGACCCCGAAACGCACGCGCACCTCGACGTCTGGCGCGAGGAGCCCGAGCGCTTCTGGCGCTTCTATCGCGAGCGTCTCGACCTGAGCGGTGTGGAGCCGAACGACGGCCACAGGGCGCTCGCCCAGCTCGAGGAGGGGGGCCGGCTCGACGCGATCATCACCCAGAACATCGACGGCCTCCACCAGGCGGCCGGCTCGCGCGAGGTGGTGGAGGTCCACGGCTCGGTGCGCACCGCCTCGTGCAGCGGCTGTCGCGCGCGCTACGAGCGCGAGCGCGTGCAGCGCCTGCTTGGCGTCGACGGCGTGCCCTACTGCCCGTCCTGCATGGGCGACGGCCTCTACGGCCAGTTCCGACCGCTCAAGCCCGACGTCGTGCTCTTCGGCGAGGCGCTGCCCGCGGACGCTCTCGCTCGCGCCTACCAGCTGGTGTACGACTGCGATCTGCTCATCTGCGCCGGCAGCTCGCTCACGGTGGAGCCCGTCGCCGACCTCGCGCCGTTCGCGCAGGAGCACGGGGCTCGGCTCGCGATCGTCTCGCGCTGGTCCGCGCTCGACGAGCGAGCGGACGTGGTTCTGCGCGGCGAGATCGACGCCGAGCTCACCGAGCTGGCGGCGGCGCTCGCGGGCTGAGCGGCTCCGCCGGCTCGCTCGGCGAACCTACGCGGCGTGCGCTTCCTGCCGACGCCGCCCGCGACCGCGCTGAAGCGGGCGCTGCTGCTCGGCGTCACCGGGGTGTCGCTCTACCTGCTCGCGCCGAGCCTGCTCGCCGTGTTCTCGTCGGCGGACCGGCTCGATCAGGTCCGGCCGCTCTGGTTCGTGCCGATGGTGGCGCTCGAGGCCGCCAGCCTCATTTCGATGGCGCTGCTGCAGCGCCTCTGCCTCGGCCCGGGCGCCCTCGTCCCCGTGCTCTGGTCGCAGCTCGCGGGCAACGCGTTCGCGCGCGTCGTGCCGGGCGGCGGGGCGGCGGGCGCGGCGCTGCAGTACTCGATGCTGGTCGAGGCGGGGGAGGCGGGCGGCAGGGCCGCCACGGCGCTGACGGCGGCGAACCTGCTCACCTTCGCGACCCTGCTGGCCCTGCCCGCGCTGACGCTGCCGGCGATCCTGGCCGGGCTGCCGGTGGACCCCGGCCTGGCCGAGGCCGCGCTGCTCGGGTTCGGCGGCTTCGTGGTGATGGCGGCGGCTGGGGCCGCGCTGCTCGCGCTCGACGGCCCGCTCGTGTTCGTGGGCCGCACCGTCCAGCGGCTGCGCAACCGCGTGCTGCGCCGGCGAGGGTCGCTCGTGGACCTCCCGGAGCGGCTGCTCGAGGAGCGCGACCTGATCCTCCGAACGGTCGGGGCACGCTGGTGGGAGGCGCTGCTCGCCTCGCTGGCGCGCTGGCTGCTCGACTACGGCGTCCTTCTCACCGCCCTGGCGGCGGTCGGCGCGACGCCATCGCCGTCGCTGGTGCTGCTGGCGTACGCCGCCTCGCAGACCCTGGCGCAGATCCCCGTGACGCCGGGCGGGCTCGGCTTCGTGGAGGCGGGCCTGCTCGGCCTGCTGGCGCTGGCGGGCGTGAGCGGCGGCAGGGCGGCGCTCGCCACGCTCGCCTACCGGCTCGTCTCCTTCTGGCTTCCGCTGCCGGTCGGCGGCGTTGCTATCGCCGTGCACAGGCGCCGTGAGGCGCGCGGCGCCTCGCGCTGAGGCGAGCGGTGCGCCGCGCGTCCTGTGCCGGCCGCAGCGCCGGCCGCGGGCCTTCGCCGCGCGCGCCGGCTACGGCGCCGGGGGCGGCGACTCGGGGC
>JBLNDU010000010.1:0-7096 GCA_050261935.1 Nocardioidaceae bacterium
GCTTGCGCACGGTGAACGTCTCTCGCGCGCCGCTGCCCTGACGCTTGATGACGATGCCCTCGAACACCTGGGTGCGGCGGCGCGTGCCCTCCACCACCTGGAAGTGGACGCGCACCCGGTCCCCCGAACGGAACGGGGGGACGCGGCGCAGCTGCGCGCGCTCGAGGGTGTCGATCACGCCTGACATCGCATGGGGCGCGAGACGCTGGCACAAGAAAGGCGCCCGACGGCGCCTCGCGCGGTGGCGAATGGTAGCGGAGGGGACCGGCCGCTCAGCGAGGCGGCCGACCGCGCATGCGGCTCCGCTCGAGCCTCCAGGCGCGGATCCGGGCGTGGTCGCCCGAGAGGAGCACCTCCGGCACGCCGTGCCCGCGCCAGTCGGCCGGCCGGGTGTAGTGCGGATACTCGGGGTTGCCCTCGAGCGCGGCGCTGAACGACTCCTCCACCGCGCTGTCCTCGTGGCCGAGCGCTCCGGGGAGCTTCCGGAGCACCGCGTCGCAGAGCACCATCGCCGCGAGCTCGCCCCCCGACAGCACGTACGGTCCGATCGACACCACGTCGCTCGCGAGCTGCTCGTGCACGCGCTCGTCGAAGCCCTCGTAGCGGCCGCACAGCAGCGTCAGCGCCTCCTCGCCGGCGAGCTCCGACGCGAGCGCCTCGTCGAGCCGGCGCCCGCCGGCCGCGAGCGCGACCACCCGTCGCTGCCGTCGCAGCTCGAGCGGGTCGCCGCCGTAGCGCGTCGCGAGCGCCGCCTCGACCACGTCGACGCGGATCACCATGCCGGCGCCGCCGCCGTACGGCGTGTCGTCGACCTGCCCGGCGCCGAGCGGCGTCGTGGCGCGCAGGTCGAGGAACGACAGCTCGTGTCCGAGCGCGCGCGCGTTGCGCACGTGACGCTGCTCGACGAACCAGTCGAACCAGCCGGGGAAGAGCGTCAGCACGTCGATCCTCATGAGCCCATGAAGCCGCGGTCGACCTCGATCACGCCGCGCTCGAGGTCCACGCGCCGCACCGCGTCGCGGATGAACGGCACGAGCGTGCCGTCCTCGAGCTCGAGCAGCTCGCAGGAGGGCGCCTCGAGCACGCGCCGCACGCTGCCGAGCCCGTCGACGCGGCAGCCCACCAGGTCGCCGGCCAGCCACTCGCCCTCCTCGAGCGCCTCGTCCACCAGCAGGAGCTCGCCCCGGAGCGCCGCGGCCGCGTCGCGGTCGCCGACGGCCGAGACCCGCACGAGCGGGCGCTCGTCCCCCGCCGCGCGGCGCTCCACGTGCAGCGGGCGCCCCGCGATCGTCACGGCCGTCCCGACGCCGAGCGGGTGGCTGGCGCGCTCCACCCAGAAGCTGCCGTCGGTTCCGTGCGGCCGCCCGACGCGGCCGGCGGTCACGAGCGTCAATCGACCACGTCGACGAGCACCCGCCTGCCCTGGCGGACGGCGGCGGCCTTCAGCACCGCGCGCAGCGCCGCGACGGTGCGCCCGCCGCGACCGATCACCTTGCCGGCGTCCTCCTCGGCCACGTGCAGCTCGAGCACGATCGTGCCGTCGTCCTCCTCGAACTCGTCGACCTCGACCTCGTCGGGGCGGTCGACCAGCGAGCGGGCGAGGTACTCGAGGAGGGCCCTCACCGGAGCTGCGCCGTCAGGCCGCGGGCGGTGCGGGGGCCCGGGCGCGGGCCTTGATCAGCTGCCTGACCGTGCGCGTAGGCTGCGCGCCGCGCGAGATCCAGTGCTCGAGCCGCTCCTCGTCGAGCACGATCGTCGAGGGCTCGGTCTGGGGGTTGTAGTGGCCGATCGTCTCGATGAAGCGACCGTCGCGCGGCGAGCGCTGGTCGGCGACGACCACGCGCCAGATCGGGTTCTTCTTCGCGCCTACGCGGGTGAGCCTGAGTCGGACCGCCATGAAGGCGCACTAGGGTAGCGGGCGCGGTGGCGCAGCGGCCGCCGGCGAGCTGCTCGAGCGACGGGAGCTTGCCGCGCGAGAGCTGCTTCATCAGCTTCCGCATCTGCCCGAACTGCTTCACGAGCTGCCCGACCGCCTGCACGCTCGTGCCGGATCCGCGCGCGATGCGCCGCCGCCGCGAGCCGTCGATGAGCGCCGGGTTGGCGCGCTCGGCCGGGGTCATCGACTGGATGATCGCCTGCAGGCGATCGAGCTCGCGCTCGTCGACGTTCAGGTTGCCGAGCTGCTGGCCGACGCCGGGCATCAGCTTGAGCAGGGAGGTGAGCGGCCCCATCCGGCGCACCTGCTGCATCTGATCGAGGAAGTCGTCCAGCGTGAACTGCTGCTTGCGGATCTTGCGCTCGAGCTCCTCCGCCTTGCGCTCGTCGAGCTGGCGCTCGGCCTTCTCGACGAGCGTCATGACGTCGCCCATGCCGAGGATCCGTTGCGCCATCCGGTCGGGGTGGAAGCGCTCGAAGTCGGCGAGCTTCTCCCCCGTCGAGGCGTAGATGATCGGCTTGCCCGTCACCGCCTTGACGGACAGCGCGGCCCCGCCGCGCGCGTCGCCGTCGAGCTTCGTCAGGACGACGCCGTCGAAGTCGGCGACGTCGGCGAAGCGCTCGGCCACGTTGACCGCGTCCTGGCCCGTCATCGCGTCCACCACGAGCAGC
Organism: Nocardioidaceae bacterium; assembly: GCA_050261935.1. GTDB lineage: Bacteria > Actinomycetota > Thermoleophilia > Solirubrobacterales > Thermoleophilaceae > JBLNDU01. The sequence goes on from JBLNDU010000010.1 coordinate 2,608, forward strand.
ACGTTGTGCGGCTTCGTGCGCTGCTTCACGCGGGCGAGCTCCCGCATCAGGTCCTCGTCGATGTGCAGGCGGCCGCTCGTGTCGATGACGAGCGCGTCGCGGCCGTCGCGCTTCGCCTGGTCGAGCGCCCACTCCGCTATGTCCACCGGGTCGCGGCCCGTGCCCTGCTGGTAGACGGGAGCCCCCGCCTGGGCGCCCACCTTGACCAGCTGGTCGACGGCCGCGGGCCGGTACACGTCGCAGGCTGCGAGCGCGACGTCCATGCCGTGCTCCTCGCGCAGGTGGCGGGCGAGCTTGCCGCAGGCCGTGGTCTTGCCGGAGCCCTGCAGGCCGGCCATCAGGATCACCGTCGGGCGACCCTTGACGAAGGCGAGCTCGCGTCCCGAGCCGCCCATGAGCGCGGTGAGCTCGTCGGAGACGATCTTCACCACCTGCTGGCCGGGGTTGAGCGACTCGAGCACCTGTCGCCCGAGCGCGCGCTCCCGCACGGCGTCCGTGAACTGCTTGACGACCTTGAAGTTGACGTCGGCCTCGAGCAGGGCGAGCCGGACCTGGCGCATCGCCTTGGCCACGTCGTCCTCGCTCAGCCTGCCGCGCGAGCGGACGTCGCCGAGCGCGGACGCGAGCCGCTCCGAGAGCGTGTCGAACATCTCGGCGCTGAGGCTAGCGGCGGCTAGCGCCCGACGCGGAAGAGGTCGAAGGCGCCGAACGCATCGCGCGCGCCGCCCACGACGAGGCTGACCCGGACGCCGAGGTCGGTCGGCGGCAGGTAGGCGCCGTCGACCTCGCCGCCGAGCGGTTGGAAGCGCCGCCCGTCGGTGCTGTACTCGAAGCGGAACAGGTGCCCGAGGCGGGCCGAGACGCGCAGGTTGAGGCGGCTCGGGCGGCGGACCCGGGCGCTCGCCACGACGACGTCTTTCCCGACCGTGCGCTGCACGAGCTGGAGCCCGCCGCCGCGATCCACGAGCGCGCCGATGACGCTCGACGGGGTGCCGACGACGGCCAGCCCGGCGCGGCCGCGGAGCGAGCGGACGTCCACGACGGTCTCCGCGACGTAGCGGCCGCTCGCGGTCGAGCGCCCGAGGATGGCGCCGAAGGGGTCCTGCGAGAACAGCGGGTGCCGCGCAACGTAGTCCTGCTGGGCGAGCTCGAGCCAGCCGCGGCGGACCCGCACCCGCGGCTTGCTGGACTGGGGCCACTGCCACTCCGGCGTGAGCGGCGCGGAGGTGAAGTCGTCGAGCGCGCGCAGCTCGAGCTTGCGCTGCGGCGCGCCGAAGGGGGACGGAGCGACGACGCTGGGCCCGCCACCGCCGTTGATGCTCGGCCAGCCGCCCGGCGGCCAGCTCACTCGGTCGAGCATCATCTTCCGCCCCACGTAGCCGACGTCGGGCTGCGAGTAGGAGTGGTACAGCATGTACCAGCGCCCGCGGCCGTCGTTCACGACGCTGCCGTGCCCGGCGCAGAGCCACGGCCCGCGCGCGAACAGGATCGGGTTGCCGGCGTACTTCTCGAACGTTCCGAACAGCTTGCGCGAGCGGGCGACCCCGGTGGCGTACTGGCACGGGACGCCGCAGCAGTCGTCGCCCGAGTAGAAGAGGTAGAACCAGCCGCCCTGGCGGACGACGAAGGGCCCCTCGATCCCGCCGCGCTCCCAGCCGTCGCCGTTGCGGGTGAGCTCCGCGCGCGGCCCGAGCACCTCCCAGCCGCCCTCCGACAGACGCTGGGCAAACATGCGGGTCAGCGGCCCCGGGGCGCCGGGCACGATGCTCCCGTCCTCCTTCCAGATCAGGAAGAGACGGCCGAGCTCGTCGCGGACGGTGGCGGGGTCGATGTCGCCCACGCCGGGGTCGCAGACGATCGGCCCGCGGTCGGTGTAGGGGCCAGTCGCCGCGTGCGCGGTGGCCGCGCCGATGCACAGCCGCCCGCCCCTCATCTTGGCCGTGTAGTGCACGACCCAGCCGCCGTTGACCTTGGTGATCTCGGGCGCCCAGTAGCGGCCCTCCGACCAACCCGGCCGATTGCGGAAGACGGCGCTCACGACCTGCCAGTTCACGAGGTCGCGCGAGTGAAGGATCGGGAACAGCGGCGCCCAGTTCGAGGTCGTGGTGGTGGCGTAGAAGTCGCGCCCGTCGCGGACGATCGAAGGATCCGGGTAGTCGCCGCTGAGCACGGGGTTGCTGTAGGTCGAAGCGGCGCTCGCCGAGCCCGCGGCGCACAGCACGAGGAGGAGCGCCGCGGCGAGCGCGCTGACGCTGCGACGTGCGATCGAGATGGGGAGGCTCAAGCTGGGCGGGCGTCGGTCTGCCGGCGCGCGTCGGGCTCGGACGGGGGCCGGATCGGCGCTCCCGGCGTCCGCGCGACGTTCGCTCGGCAGCGTGGATCCTAGGCGGTCGCGCGGCTGGGTGAGCTGGCTGGGTGAGCCGGCTGGGGATGATCGGAGCCGCGCCGGGGCGCGCAGGTGGCCCCGCAGCCGCCTCACTCGAGGATCGCGCGGGCGAAGTCGTCGGGGTCGAAGGGCCGCAGGTCCTCGAGCCCCTCGCCCACCCCGATCAGCTTGACCGGCACGCCGAGCTCCTCCGCGATCGCGAGCGCGATGCCTCCCTTCGCGGTGCCGTCCAGCTTGGTTAGCACGATGCCGTCGACCTCCACGGCCTCGCGGAACAGCAGCGCCTGGCGGAGGCCGTTCTGGCCCGTCGTGGCGTCGATCACGAGCAGCGTCTCGTGTGGGGCGCCCTCCGCGCGGCTCGCGATCACCCTGCGGACCTTGCGCAGCTCGTCCATCAGGTGCTGCTGGGTGTGGAGGCGCCCGGCCGTGTCGCAGATGACGACCTGGTGTCCACGCGCGCGGGCGGCCTCGATCGCGTCGTAGGCCACCGCCCCGGGGTCGGAGCCCGGCGCGCCTCGGACGATCTCGCAGCCGGCCCGCTCGGCCCACACCTCGAGCTGCTCCGAGGCGGCGGCGCGGAAAGTGTCGGCTGCCGCGATCAGCACGGACAGCCCGAGCTCGCGCTGCAGGTGCCAGGCGATCTTGCCGATCGAGGTCGTCTTGCCGCTGCCGTTGACGCCCACGATCAGGATCACGGCGGGCCGGGCGCGCAGGTCGATCGTGTCGCCGTCCTCCGTCCGCGCCGTCTCCGCGAGCAGCTCGCGCAGCCGGCGGGTGAGGTCCTCGCCGCCCGAGAGCGCGCCGGTCTCCGCCTCCGCCTCGAGCCGCTCGACGATCCGGGCGGTGGTGGGCGCGCCCACGTCCGCGTAGATCAGCGTCTCCTCGAGCCGCTCGAAGGCCGCCTCGTCGAGCGTCTCGAACATCGTGGCCTGCAGCTCCGCGCCGAGCGCGTGGCGCGTCTTGCGCATGTTCTCGCGCAGCCGCCGGAAGAACCCGCGCCGCTCGTCGCTCGCCGCCTCGTCGACCGGCGCCGGCGGCGCGGCGCCGTCGCCCGTCACGAACAGCTCACGCCACGTCCGTGCCATGGGCGGGCAGGATAGGGGGAGCCCAGGGCGGCCAAGCCGAGGCCGCGGGAGCTGCCCTCAGGCGGCGGCGGTTCCGCTCTCAGCGCGCCCGGGGAGCCTGCGCGAGACGACGCGCGACACCCCGTCGCCGCCCATGCTGACGCCGTAGAGGGTGTCGGCGGCGTCCATCGTCCGCTTCTGGTGCGTGACGACGATGAACTGCGCGCGGTCCGAGTAGCGGCGCACGAGCTCGAGGAAGCGATCGATGTTGACGTCGTCGAGCGCGGCCTCGACCTCGTCGAGGATGTAGAAGGGGCACGGGCGCGCGAGGAAGACCGCGAACATGAAGGCGAGTGCCACGAGCGACTTCTCGCCGCCCGAGAGCAGTGACAGGCGCTTCGTGGCCTTGCCGGCGGGCGTGACCTCCACCTCCACGCCCGGCTCCGGCGGCTCGCCCGCCTCGCGGCGCTCCCGCTCGTCGTCGTCGGGCGCGTCCTCCGCGGGCATGGCCTCCTCGCCTCCCACGACGGGCCGCGGCCCCGCCTCGGGGTGGACGAGCCGCAGACGTCCGCGGCCGCCGGGGAAAAGGTGCTGCACGACCTCCTCGAAGTTGCGTGCGGCGCCGTCGAAGGTCTCCTCGAAGGCCTCGCGGATGCGGCGGTCGGTGTCGCGGATCAGCCCCCCGAGCTCGGCAAGCGCCAGCTCGAGGTCGCGACGCTGCGACTCGAGCTCCTCGACGTGCGCGACCGCCTCCTCGTACTCGCGCTTCGCGAGCGGGTTGACGGGCCCGAGCTGCTCGCGCCGTCGCGCTAGCCGCTCGAGGCGCGCGTGGAGCGCCTCGCGCTCCGCGTCGTCGAGCGGCTCCGCGGCGGGCTGCGGCTCGAGCCCCCGGCGCCCGGCGACCGCGGCGAGCTCCGCCTCGGCGGCCGCGGCCGCGTCGCGGGCCTGCTGGGCCGCCACCTCGGCGGCGGTGAGCGCGTCGCCCACCTGCGCGAGCCGACCCTGCAGCTCCGCCTCCTCGTGCGCGCAGGCGCGCAGC
>JBLNDU010000011.1:0-3631 GCA_050261935.1 Nocardioidaceae bacterium
GGGCGCCTGCCCGACCGGGTGATCGCGTGCGTCGGCGGCGGCTCGAACGCGATCGGCACCTTCGCCGCCTTCCTCGACGACACCGAGGTCGAGCTCGTCGGCGTCGAGGCGGCGGGGGAGGGGCTCGCAACGCTGCGCCACTCGGCCCCGCTCACGACCGGCGCGCGGGGCGTCCTGCACGGCTCGATGTCGGCCGTGCTGCAGGACGAGGAGGGGCAGATCCTCGAGGCGCACTCGGTCTCGGCCGGGCTCGACTACCCGGGCTCGGGGCCCGAGCACGCGTGGCTGCGCGACAGCGGGCGGGTGCGCTACGAGGCGGTCCCGGACGAGGCCGCGCTGGCCGCGTTCCGGCGCATGAGCGAGCTCGAGGGGATCATCCCCGCGCTCGAGCCCGCGCACGCGCTCGCCTGGCTGCTCGCGAACGCGCGTCCGGGCGCAGTCGACCTCCTCACGCTGTCGGGCCGCGGCGACAAGGACCTGGCCGAGGTGCTCGGCGCGGAGGCGTGAGCGCTCGCGCGCAGGGCGTCCTCGCCACGGCCGGCGACCGCATCGCCGCCGCCTTCGCCGGCCACGGGAGGCGAGCGGCGCTGATGCCGTACCTCATGGGGGGCCATCCCGACCTCGACGCCTCGCGCGCCTGCCTCGAGGCGGCCGCGGACGCGGGCGCCGACCTGATCGAGCTCGGCGTGCCGTTCTCCGACCCGCTCGCCGACGGCCCCGTCATCCACGCCGCCGGCACCGAGGCGCTCCGGCGCGGCGCCACGCCCTATAGCGTCCTGCGGCTGTGCGAGGCCGTCGCCGACCGGCTGCCGGTCGTGCTGATGGTGTACGCGAACGTCGTGCTCGCCGGTGGCGGCGAGGCGTTCGCGCGGCGCGCGGCCTCTGTCGGCGCCGCGGGCCTGATCGTGCCGGACCTGCCGCATGACGAGGCCGGCGAGCTGCGCTCGGCGTGCGACGCCGAGCGGCTCGCGCTCGTCCCGCTCGTCGCGCCGACGAGCTCGCCGGAGCGCGTCGCCGCGATCGGCCGCGACGCGCGCGGCTTCGTGTACGTCGTCTCGCTCACGGGGACGACCGGGGAGCGCGGGCAGCTGCCCGTCGACCTGCGCGACACGGTGGCGCGGGCGCGCGCGGCCACCGACCTGCCCGTGGCCGTCGGCTTCGGCATCTCGACCCCGGCGCAGGCGCGGGCGGTCGCCGAGCTCGCCGACGGCGTGATCGTGGGCAGCCGCATCGTGCGGGCGGCCGGCGAGGCCGGCGCCGCGGGCGTGCGCGCCGCCGTGACGGAGCTGGCCGCGGCGCTCGCGTGAGGCGGTCGGCCGAGGCGCCGCCGGACCCGGTCGTCGGCGCCCAGAGCCGCTCCGGCGGTTGCTAGGGTCCGCGCCGTGACGGAGCTCGAGACCACCTCGCGGGCGAGCGGAAGCGACGCCGCCGCAGCGGTCGAGCGCCACGTTCGCGGCGCGGTCGAGGCGCTCGCCCGCCACGACCTCGAGGGCCTGGTCGCCCACTGGGCCGAGGACGGCATCCTCGACGTGGTGCCGATCGGTGTCTTCCGCGGGCGCGACGAGATCGAGGGGCTGTTCCGCGAGGCGCTCACGGCCGCGCCCGACCTGAGAGCCAGCGCCGGCGTCGTCGTGGCCGACGGCGCGCGCGCGGCGGTCGAGTGGCGGATCGGCGGCACCTTCACGGGCGCGCCGTTCCAGGGCTTCGATCCCACGGGGCGCGAGTTCGAGCTGCGCGGCGTCGACCTCGTGGAGGTCGAGGACGGGGCCACGGTGCGCGCCACGACGCACTACGACGGGGCCGCCTTCGCGCGCCAGATCGGCCTGCTGCCGGCGCAGGACTCCGGCGCCGAGCAGGCCGTGAAGGGCGCCTTCAACGCGCTCACGAAGCTGCGCAAGATGATCGACGAGCGGACCTCGGGGGCCTAGCCGTGGGAGTGCTGATCGCGCTGATCGCCGGGCTCGTGTGGTGGATCGTGGCGTGGTCCTTCGGCGTCAAGGCGTTCGACGCCTTCCTGCTCACGGTCGCGCTGGTCGTGGCCGCGGCCGCCCTGCGCATCGCGATGCCGTTCCTCAACCAGCTCCTCGGCCGCGAGACGCCCAGCACAGCCGAGCGCGCCGGGCCGTAGGCCAAGGGCGGCGGTCCCCGGGGGCCCCGCCCTCAGCCGAAGAAGATCTCGGCCTCCTCGTACTCCTCGGCCGGCACCGTCTTCAGCTCCGCCACCGCCTCGGCGAGCGGCACGAGCTTGATCTCCTCGCCGCGCAGCGAGGACATCATGCCCCAGGCGCCGTCGTTGGCGGCGTCCATCGCGGCCAGGCCCAGGCGGGTGGCGAGCACGCGGTCGTAGGCGGTCGGCGTTCCGCCGCGCTGCAGGTGCCCGAGGACGGTCGCGCGGGCGTCGAAGCCCGTGCGGTTCCGGATCTCGACCTCGAGCCGCTGGCCGATCCCGCCGAGCCGCTCGTGGCCGAACTCGTCCTTCTCGCCGCCGACGATGTCGAGCGTCCCGGCCATCGGCGTGGCGCCCTCGGCGACGACCACGATCGAGAAGTAGCGCCCGCGCCCGTGGCGTCGCTTGATCGCGTCGACCACGGCGTTGATGTCGAACGGCCGCTCGGGGATCAGGATGATGTCGGCGCCGCCGGCGAGCCCCGAGTGGAGCGCGATCCAGCCGGCGTGGCGCCCCATCACCTCGACGATCATGACGCGGTGGTGGCTCTCGGCCGTCGTGTGGAGGCGGTCGATCGCGTCGGTCGCGATCTGGACCGCGGTGTCGAAGCCGAAGGTGCGGTCGGTCGCGTTCAGGTCGTTGTCGATCGTCTTCGGGACGCCCACGACGGGCACGCCGAACTCCGAGTTGAGCCGGTTGCCGGCACCGAGCGTGTCCTCACCGCCGATCACGATCAGGCCGTCGAGCCGAAGCGACGAGAGCGTGCGCTTGACCTGCTCGCCGCCGGCGAGGCCGGAGTGGAGCGCGATCCAGCCGGCGTGGCGCCCCATCACCTCGACGATCATGACGCGGTGGTGGCTCTCGGCCGTCGTGTGCAGACGGTCGATCGCGTCCGTCGCGATCTGCACCGCGGTGTCGAAGCCGAAAGTGCGGTCGGTGGCGTTCAGGTCGTTGTCGATCGTCTTCGGGACGCCCACCACCGGCACGCCGAACTCCGAGTTGAGCCGGTTGCCGGCACCGAGCGTGTCCTCTCCGCCGATCGCGATCAGGCCGTCGAGGCGGAGCGACGAGAGCGTGCGCTTGACCTGGTCGCCGCCGTTCTCCTCCTTGAAGGGGTTCGTGCGCGACGACGCGAGGATCGTGCCCCCGCGCGGGAGGATGCCGCGCGTGGACTCGATCGTGAGCGGCTCGTAGACGCCCTCGATCGCGCCGCGCCAGCCGTCGCGCATGCCGATCAGCTGGTGCCCGTACTCGTCGATCCCCTTGCGCACGACGGCGCGGATGACCGCGTTGAGGCCGGGGCAGTCGCCGCCGCCGGTCAGGACTCCGAAGCGCACGGCGCGCAATCTAACGCCGGTGCGCGCGCGGTGCCACCCGGCCGTCACAATCGAACGGTGTCCGCGCAGCGCCCGGGCCGGTGAGCCCGCCCGAGCTCCCCGGTCCGACGGCGCCGGCGCCGACGGA
>JBLNDU010000012.1:0-3207 GCA_050261935.1 Nocardioidaceae bacterium
GCGGATTGTCCGAGTCGTGACCCATCAGCGACGGCATGTCGAACGCCGTCGAGAGCCCCGTCTGGCCCGCCTCGAGCAGGTAGCGGAAGCGCTCGTTCGTCTCCTCGGCGGTCCCGAAACCCGCGAACTGCCGCATCGTCCAGAGCTGGCCGCGGTACATCGACGGGTAGACGCCGCGCGTGTACGGGTACTCGCCGGGCAGCCCGATCCGCGACGGGTCGGGCAGGTCGGCGCTCGTGTAGAGCGGCCCGACCGGCTCGCCCGAATAGGTCGTGAAGAGCGCATCGCGCTCCGGCGCCGCCGCGTAGCGCTCACGCAACCAGCGCCCCACGCCCGCCCCGTCCTCGCGCCCGCTCGCCACGCCGACAAGGTTACGGCCAATGCGGCAGCCGCGCACGGCGAGGGCCGGGTGGCCCTCAGCGCGCCGGAGCCGGAGCCTCGCCGCGCGCCCTCGCCGCGGCGGTGGCTCCGCCGTGCGCGAGCGCCCCACGCGCGGCGAGCTGCTCGCGCAGCCGCAGCAGCGCCAGGTCCTTGCCCTTCGCCTCGAGCATCACGTCGAAGTCGGGAAGGCCGGCGGCGCTGTCGCGCAGGAAGGCCTCGAAGGCGGGTGGGTCGATCAGGTCGGCGTGCAGCCGAAGATCCGGCAGGGCGGGCACGCGCTCGACCCGCCGCCCGACCCGCCTGCGCCGCTCGCCGAGCTCGAGCCGCGGCGACGAGAAGTGGACCTTGGGGCGCACGCCGTCGGGCCAGGTCGCGAGCGCCGCGGCGAGCGCCTCTCGCTCGGGTATGCCCGCGCGGTCGAGGCAGTAGTGGTGGTGGGCGTCGAAGACGACCGGCACCCCTGCGCGCTCCGCCACCGGCAGCACGTCGGCCAGCGCGAACACGCGGTCATCGTGCTCGAGCGCGAGCCGCGCCTGCGCCCGCTCCGAGAGCCGCTCGAAGCCGGCCAGGAAGCGGTCGGCGGCCGCGTCGACGCCGCCCGCGCCGCCGCCCACGTGCAGGACGACGACCGACTCGGGCGCCAGCCCCATCGCGTCGAAGAGCGCCGCCTGGACCTCGAGCTCGGCCACGGCGGATCGCCTCACGGCCTCGTCCTCCGAGTTGAGCACGGTGTACTGGCCCGGATGGGTGGAGAGGCGGACGCCGAGGGAGAGGGCGCGCGAGCCGACGGCCGCGAGCTCATCCGCGCACTCGTCGACCTGGCGGTGGAACTGCGGCAGATCGGCGTGGCTCGCGTAGGGCGCGAGCGCCGTGGCCATCCGGTACATGCGGATGTCGCGCGCGTCGAGGTAGTCGAGGATCGCGTCGAGGTAGCGGAGCGAGACGCTCAGGTGCGGGCGCGACTGCCAGCGACGCGAGTCGTGCGACGGGAGGCCGCCGGCCCCGAGCACCTTGACGGCGAAGCCGAGCCTCATGTGCCGAGGGTGGCGGGGCCGCGGCGGCGAGCTGCCGCCGACCGGCCGCGGCGGCCCGTCGAGGGAAGGGGGCCGCGGACGCTCATCGCGCGGGCGACGGCGTGCCGGGGGCGAGGACGGCGGCGGTGAAGCGCTCGAACGCCTCGGGCGTCAGCGAGCCGCCGGTGGCCGCGGCGTGTCCGCGCGCGTAGTCGCCGGCGTCCGGCGGCGGCCTGAAGCGGTCGCGGAACCAGGCGCGCAGGCGGCCGGGCGCCGTTACGAGAGCGGCAAGCCGGCGAGCGGCGCTCGCCGAGGCGGGACGCGGGGGGCGCTCCAGCCTGCCAAGGTCGACGAGGTCCCCGATCGCGCCGAGCGCGGCGAGCCACTCGTCCGCGGGCGGGTGGCCGAGCAGCTCCCACGCCACGATGCTCGTGCTGGACGGCGGGCCGGGCGGCGCGAGCACGACCGTGCCGGCGACGGCCTCGGGCGCCGCGTGGTGGTCGACGTAGAGGAGCTCGGCGGCGCCCGTCAGGGGGCGCACGCCCCAGTCGGCAATCACGAGCGGCAGCCCCCCGGCAGCGGGTCCTCCCACGGCGAGCGCAGGTGCACGACCGGCCCGCGGGCGCGACGCGAGAGCACCACGCCGGCGGAGAGCCCGTCCGCGTCGCCGTGAGGCACGACGGCGGCGCGCTCTCCGTGCAGGCGCAGCCAGTCGGATCCCGCTGCAAGGGCGTCCACGCAGTGTGTACGGGCGCCAGCTCGCAGCGGCGCTCCCCTCACGCGCGAGCTCGACCGGCGCCCCGCAGAGCGGGCAGGCCAGGAGCCGCGGCGGCCAGACCGCGCCGTCCGCTCGCGGCCGGGCGGGCTCAGCGGTCCGGCGGACCCTTGCGCATGGCCGACACGCGGCCGACCCGTCCGGCCTCGTCGGGCGAGGGCTCCTGCATCTCGGGCCGCGTTCGGCCGAAGCGCTGCAGCAGCAGGTAGCCGACCGCGGCCGCTGCGGCGACGGCGACGATCACGCCGACGATGATCAGGACTCCGGCGGCGCCGCTCAGGGCCACGACCATGGGCGGCGGTACCCGGATCGCGCCGGCGCGAACCCTCTCGGCGCCGCGGGGCGGCGTTTACGGGGCCGCGAGCCCGGACACACCAGGGGCATGAGATTGAGACTGCTCGTCGTGCGCGCCGTGGTGGGCGCGCTCTTCGTCGGCCACGGCACCCAGAAGCTGTTCGGCTGGTTCGGCGGCCACGGGCCGGAGGGCACGGGGCAGTTCTTCGAGAGCGTCGGGATCCGGCCGGGCCGCCGCAACGCGGTCCTTGCGGGGGCCGCCGAGGCTGGCGGCGGCGCGCTGCTCGTGGCCGGCCTCCTGACGCCGCTGGCGGGCGCGGCCCTGTCGAGCACGATGATCGCCGCGATCCGGCACGTCCACGGCGGCAAGGGGCCGTGGGTGACGCAGGGCGGCTACGAGTACAACCTCGTCCTGCTCGCGACCATCTTCGCGATCACCGAGGCGGGCCCCGGCCCGGTCTCGCTCGACAGCGCGCTCGGCGGCGAGCGCTGCGGGACCGGCTGGGCGATCGCCCAGCTCGCGGCCGGCGCGGGCGGCGCCGAGGCCATCGCCCGCTTCGCCCGCTCCGCCGAGGCCGACGCGGCCGAGCCCGGCGAGGCACCGACCGGCGACACCTCGGCGCCCACCGAGCCGACGGCGTAGGCCGAAGCGCGCCCGAGGTGAGCGCCACGGGCAGCACCCACTCCGCGGCTGGCGCAGGGGGAGGCCGCCTCCGGCGCCGTCAGCGCCCCGGCCAGCGCCAC
>JBLNDU010000013.1:0-4860 GCA_050261935.1 Nocardioidaceae bacterium
GCCTATCCGGAGGCTTCGGATCAGGTCGCCGTCAAAGATCGCCTTCGCCGTGCCGCGAGCGCCGTTCAACCGCACCGACCACGTGACCACGTCGCCTGCGATCTGCTTGTGGGCCGGGTCGACGCGCAGCTCGCCGGCGACGAGGCGGCGCACCTCGTCGGCGCCGCGGTGGACGGCGCTGTCGCCCACCCGCACGTCCGCGTCGGCCGCGAAGCAGCCGGCCACGGCGGCGGGATCGCGCTCGCCCCAGGCGCGCTCGAAGGCGAGCGCCGCAAACAGCTGCTCGGCGCGGCGCTCGCCGTAGTCGAGCATGCGCCGGATGAAGGCAGGGTTGCGGTCGAGCTTCGAGGTGACCCCGAGCGGCCACGACATCTCGATCTGCCGCAGCACGACGGGCCGGTAGGCCCTTTCCCTGCCCTCGACCCGAAGCCGCCTGACGCCGTCCGCGTCGGGGACGCCGAGCGCCTCCACGAGCTCGTTGACCTTCTCCACGAAGTTGAGCTCCTGGTGGAGCGACAGGTTCCCGGCCAGCGCGTTGCGGCGGTCGAGGATGTCGACGACCGAGGTGGGCTCGTCGCGCGGGCGCGGCTCGCGCGGCGGGGGGACGATCCGGCTCGGGTTGATCTGCAGCACCCAGATCTCGTCGGGCTCCGCTTCGAGCAGCTCCTGGATCGGCGGGTTCTGGGAGAAGAGGCCGTCCCAGTAGAGGTTGGAGCCGATCCGGACGGCCGGGAACACGGGCGGGATGGCGGCGGAGGCGAGCACCGCCTCGACCGAGATGCGCGAGACGGGGTCGGCGTTGAAGCGAAGCCCGCCGTCGTCGCGGAGGTGGCTGCGGAAGACCCTGAACTCGCCCGTCATGACCTCGATCGCACCCACGCACAGCATCGGGCTCGCCGGCGTCAGGAGCCGCTCGTCGAGCGCGGCGAACGAGACGTGCGCCTCGAGGGCCGCCCGGAGCCGGCGCTGCCAGTAGGCCGACAGCGCGTTCGGGCTCTGCTCGACGAGGAAGCCGAGCGTCTTCTGCCACCGCAGCCAGGCGACGATCCAGTCGTTCATGAGCCGCTCCGGGAGCGTGCGCGGCGCGTTGTCGTGCAGCCAGAAGCGCTCGAGCGCCCGCCCGGCCTCGCGCGCGCCGGCCTCGCCGGCGCCGTGCTCGAGCAGGGCGTGCCAGGCCAGCAGGGCGCAAACGGCGCCGCCGGAGGTGCCGCTGAAGGCCACGAAGTCGTGGTCCGGATGGCCGCGTGCGAGCAGCTGCTTGAGCGAGCCCGCCGTGAAGGCCGTGTGGCTGCCGCCGCCCTGGCAGGCGACGGCGATCCGCCTGCGCCGCTCCGCCCGGCGCTCGGCCGGGGAGCGTTGCGGGGCCTTCGTCCGCCGGGGCTCAGCCATCCCTCACGACCCCGCCGGCGGCCGCGCCTCGCCGCGCCCGCTCAGAGCCGCACGTCGGTCACCATCGCGGCGAAGAGCAGCGCCAGGTAGGCGAGCGAGAAGAGGTAGACGCGCAGCGCGGAGCGGCGGTCGGCGCGCCGCAGGAGGACGGCGGCGAGGCCGACGAAGGCCGCGCCCAGCGCCAGCGCCGCCGCCAGGTAGAAGCCGTCGAACAGCTGGCCCGCGAAGGGCAGCGTCGTGACGGCCACGAGCAGGATCGAGTAGAGCAGAACCTGGCGGCGGGTCTCCTCGGCGCCGCGCACGACGGGAAGCATCGGCACGCCGGCGCGCGCGTACTCGTCCTTCATGAGCAGCGACAGCGCCCAGAAGTGCGGCGGCGTCCAGTAGAAGACGATCGCGAACAGGTAGAGCGCCGCGCCGTCGAGCGCGCCCGTCGTGGCGGCCCAGGCGACGAGCGGCGGCATCGCGCCCGCGGCGCCGCCGATCACGATGTTCTGGGGCGTCGTGCGCTTGAGCCAGACCGTGTAGACGAGCACGTAGCCGAGCAGCCCGCACATCGAGAGCACCGCGGCGAGCGGGTTCACGGTGAGGGCGAGCAGGGCGAACGAGGCGCAGCCGAGCAGCGCGCCGTAGATGATCGCGGCGCGTGGGCTGACGCGGCCGGCGGGCACGGGGCGGTTGCTTGTCCGCTTCATCACGGCGTCGATGTCGCGGTCGAGCGCGTGGTTGATGGCGCCCGCGCCGCCGGCCGAGAGCGCGCCGCCCAGGCACGTGAGAGCCACCAGCCCGAGCGGCGGGTCGCCCGCCACGTACATCGTGGTCACGGTCGTGAAGAGCAGCAGCGACTGCACCTTCGGCTTGGTCATCTGCAGGTAGTCGGACGCGACCGTGCGCGACGCCGCCATGGCGGCGCGCGCCCGCGCCCCGCGCGGCCGGCGGACCGCCTCCACTAGGCGGTCACCGCCTCACGGCCCGCGCCGCGCGCGCCGGCGCGCGCCGGAGACCCGGCCGGCTCGGGCACGCGGAACAGCTGCAGCGTCAGGCCGACGGATGCGGCCCACAGGAGCGTGCCGAGCAGCAGGTGGACCACGATCAGGGCCTCGTACTCGTCGAGCCAGACGTTGAGCGCGCCAACGAGGATCTGCAGGGCGAGCACGAGCGCGAGCAGCTTGGCGGTCCGCACAACGCCGGCGCTCGGACGCCGCCGCAGCGCGAGCGCGACGAGCGCCAGCGCGAGCGCGGCGGTGACGTACATGAACGCCCGGTGCGTCAGGTGGATGTCCACGAGCCGGGCGCGGCCGAAGGGCATGAACTCGCCGTTGCAGGTGGGGAACTGCTTGCCGCAGGCGTGGTGGGCGCCGTCGCCGAGCTGGTAGTCGGGCCGGCCGTAGTTCTGCGTGCCGGCCATGTAGCCGCCGGCCACGATCGTGGCCAGCACCGCCACGCTCGTGGCCACCGCGAGGCCGCGGAAGCGCGGGCCGCCGTCGGCCGGCGGGGCGCCGATCAGCTCGGGCCGCGAGGAGCGCCAGACGTAGATGAGCAGCGCCAGAAGGAGCATCGCGAGGCCGAGGTGGGCGGCCACGAGCGCCTCCTCGAGCCCCTCCTCGACGGTGGCGCCGCCGAGCAGCGCCTGCGCCACGACCAGCACGAAGCCGGCCGCCGTGGCCTGCACGAGGCGACGGTGGGCGCGCAGCCGCCGCCAGGCCCAGACGGCGAGCGCGAGCATCATCAGTCCGACCGCGCCGGCGACCACCCGGTGCGTGTACTCGACGATCGAGTTGAGGTCGACGCCGGGCGCCACGTCGCCGTTGCAGAAGGGCCAGCCGTGGAAGCCCGAGCCCTCCGGCCCGCAGCCCAGGCCGGAGTCGGACACGCGGACGACGCCGCCGACGATGATCAGCACGAACGTCGCCACGGCGGTCAGCAACGCGAGCCGCCGGAAGCCCTGTGGCGGTGCGCTCACGAGGTGCCGGGGGCGAGCGGCTGGGCCACCGTGCCGGCCGGCGTGGCACCGCGCTGGACCTCGCGCCGGATGTCCGTCATCGGCTCGACGCTGCGCACGCGCGGGATCACGTCGAAGTTGTTCTCGGGCGGCGGCGAGCTGACGAACCACTCGAGCGTGTTGCCCTTCCACGGGTCGTTGCCCGCCTTCTTGCCCTTCTTGAGGCTGATCAGGGCGTTGAGCACGGTCACGATGATGCCGAGGGCGAGGATGAACGAGCCGATCGACGAGATCAGGTTGTAGACCTCGAGCCCCTGGTCGCGCGGGAAGTCGTACACGCGCCGCGGCATGCCCGACAGGCCGGCCGAATGCTGAACGAGGAAGGTGGCGTTGAAGCCCACGAACATGAGCCAGAACGACAGCTTGCCGAGCCCGTCCGACATCAGCCTCCCGGTCATCTTCGGGTACCAGTAGTAGAACCCGCCGATCAGGCCGAAGGCGCCGCCACCGAACAGCACGTAGTGGAAGTGGGCGACGATGAAGTAGGTGTCGTGCACCTGCCAGTCGATCGGAAAGATCGCGACCATCACGCCGGAGATCCCGCCGATGACGAACAGCCCCGGGAGCGCGGCGGCGAACAGGAGCGGCGTCTTGCGCACGATCTGCCCGCGCCACAGTGTCGCGATCCAGTTGAAGATCTTGATGCCGGTGGGCACCGCGATGGTGAACGACCCCAGCATGAAGAAGACCATCACGACCGTCGGGGTCGGCGTCGTGAACATGTGGTGCGCCCAGACGAGCGAGCCGAGGAAGGCGATCGCCACGGTGGACGCCGCGATCGCCTTGTAGCCGAAGATCGGCTTGCGCGCGAACACGGGCAGGACCTCCGACACCATCCCGAAGACCGGCAGGATCATGATGTAGACCTCGGGGTGGCCGAAGATCCAGAAGAGGTGCTGCCACAGGAGCGGGTCACCGCCCGCCGCGGGGTTGAAGAAGCCCGTGCCGAAGTGGCGGTCCGTGAGCAGCATCGTGGCCGCCGCCGTCAGCGACGGCAGCGCCAGCACGAGCAGGTAGGCGTAGATCAGGATCGACCAGACGAACAGCGGCATGCGCCCCCAGGTCATCCCGGGCGCGCGCATGTTGTGAATCGTGGCGATGAAGTTGATCGCGCCGACCAGCGACGACAGCGAGGTGAGGTGGATCAGGAAGATCCAGGCGTCGATGCCGCCGCTGCTCGAGAAGGCGATCGACGACAGCGGCGTGTAGGAGGTCCAGCCGGCCTGGGGCGGCTCGAAGAACACGCTCGCGTAGAAGGCGATCCCGGCGAACAGGAGCAGCCAGTACGACAGCGCGTTGAGCCGCGGGAAGGCCATGTCGCGCGCCCCGATCATGAGCGGGATCAGGTAGTTCGCGAACCCGGCCACCACGGGCACGAAGAACAGGAAGATCATCGTGGACCCGTGCATCGTCATGAGGCTGTTGTAGGTCTCGGGCGCGACGACCGTGCCGTCCGGGCGCGCGAGCTG
>JBLNDU010000014.1:0-8276 GCA_050261935.1 Nocardioidaceae bacterium
GCCGCCGCCGAGCCCCTTGGCGAGCGTCATCGCGTCGGGCCGCACGCCGGCGCCCTGCCAGGCCCAGAGCGTGCCCGTGCGGCCCATCCCGCACTGCACCTCGTCGAACACGAGCAGCGCGCCGCGCTCGTCGCAGGCCGCCCGCGCCGCCTCGAGCACTTCGGCCGGCAGCGCGTGGACGCCCGACTCGCCCTGCACCGGCTCGAGGATCACCGCGGCGGTGCGCTCGTCGACGGCGGCCCCGCGCGCCTCGGGGTCGTCGCGCGGGACCGCGCGGAAGCCCGGCACGAGCGGCGCGAACGGGGCCTGCTTCGACTCCTGGGGCGTGGCCGACAGCGCGCCCATCGTGCGGCCGTGGAAGCCGCCTTCGACCACCACGAAGCCGCCGCCGGGCCGCTGGCGGCGGGCGAGCTTGATGGCGCACTCGCTCGCCTCGGCGCCCGAGTTGCAGAGGAACACCTTCCCCCCGAGCGAGCGCTCGGCGAGCCGCCGCGCGAGCTGCATGCCGGGCTCGCTGTAGAAGAGGTTGGATACGTGCGCGAGCCGGCCGGCCTGCTCGAGCACGGCCGCGACCCAGCGCGGGTGCGAGTGCCCGATCTGCGTTACGGAGATGCCGGACAGGAGGTCGAGGTACTCGTTGCCGTCGGAGTCCCACAGCCGCGTCCCCTCGCCGCGCACGAACTCGACCGGCAGGCGCGCGTAGGTCGGCATGACCGCCTCGCGCTCGAGCTCCTGGAGCTCGGCTATGGCCACAGCTTGGTGCCTATTCCCTGGTCGGTGAACAGCTCGAGCAGGAGCGAGTGCGGCACGCGCCCGTCCACGATGTGGGCGTTCCGGACGCCGCCGGCAAGCGCGTGGACGCAGGCCTCGAGCTTCGGGCGCATGCCGCCGCCGGTGAGCGGCAGCCGCTCCCTCACCTCGGCCGCGGTGCCCTGGGTGATCAGGCTCGAGGGGTCCACGGGGTCGGCGCGCCAGCCCTCGACGTCGGTCAGGAAGATCACCTTGAAGGCGCGCAGCGCCTCGGCCACGGCGCCGGCGGCGGCGTCGGCGTTGACGTTGTAGGAGTGGCCGGCCTCGTCCGCGCCGACCGAGGCGACGACGGGGATGTAGTCGACCGCGATGTGGTTCAGCACGTCCACGTCGACGTGCTGGATGTCCCCCACGAAGCCCACGTCGGTCTCCCCGGCAAACCGCTTGGCGACCGTGAAGAGCCGGCCGTCGTCGCCGCAGAGGCCCACGGCCGGCTGTCCGTGGCGCCCGATCCGCAGCACGATGTCCTTGTTCTGCTTGCCGACGAGCACCATCTTCGCCACCTCGACCGTGGCCTCGTCCGACACCCGGAGGCCCTCGACGAAGCGCACCTCCATCCCGAGCCGCTCCATGTAGCGGGTGATGTCGGGCCCGCCGCCGTGCACCACCACGGGGTTCATGCCCACGTACTTGAGCAGCACGACGTCGCGTGCGAACTCCTCCTTGAGCGCGGCGTCGGTCATCGCGGCGCCGCCGTACTTGATCACCACGGTCTCGCCGTGGAACTCCCTGATGTAGGGGAGCGCCTCGAGCAGGGTGGCTACGTCGCGCATGGTCAGCTCGTGTACTCGGAGTTGAAGCGGACGTACTCGGGGCTCAGGTCGCTGAAGAAGACCTCCGTCTCCCCGCCCTCGCCAGGGATCGTGAGCACGTACTCGACCTCGTCGCCCTGCACGAGCTGCTCGAGCTCGCGCAGGTCGCCGGCGCCCAGCCCGATCGCCTCGCCGGCGGACGCGAGCGTGCGGCCCTCGATCTCCAGATCGGCGAGGAAGGGCTCGCCCGGCGGCCAGGCCGCCCCGGCGGCCTGGAGGATCCGCCCGAAGTTCGGGTCGCCGCCGTGGAGCGCGGCCTTGACGAGCGGCGAGTTGGCGATCGCGCGCGCGACGGGCTCGACCGCGCCGGCGGCCCCGCCGACGACGATCCGGCCCACGCGGCGGGCGCCCTCGCCGTCCGCCACGATCTCGAGCGCGAGCTGGCGCATCAGGGCGTCGAGCGCCTCCCCGAGCCGCAGCTCGTCGGCGCTCTCCGGCTCCACGCGCACGCCGGAGGCGCCGCCCGCGAGCACGAACACGGTGTCGCTCGTCGAGAGCTGGCCGTCGACGGAGATGCGGTCGAACGAGCGCTTCACGCACACGCCCGTGAGCAGCTCGACCGTCTCGGCGTCGAGCGCGGCGTCGGTCTCGACGAAGCAGAACATCGTCGCGAAGCGCGGCTCGATCATCCCGGCGCCCTTCGCCTGGCCGGCGAGCCGCACGCGGCCGCCCTCGAGCTCGACCTCGAGGCAGGCGCGCTTCGGCCCGCTGTCGCTCGTGAGGATCGCGCGCGAGAAGTCGTCGGCGTCGTCGCCGAGCGCGCCGCAGGCCGCACGCACGCCGGCGACGGCCCTCTCGCGCGGCAGCTCGATCCCGATCACGCCGGTCGACGCCACGCCGACCTGGCGCGGCTCGACGCCGAGCTCCTCGGCCGCGGCCGCCTGCATCGCGAGCGCGGTGTCGATCCCGCGCCGGCCGTCGCCGGTGTTCGAGCCGCCCGAGTTGGCCACGACGGCGCGCAGACGGCCGAGCTCGGCCCGCCGGGACACCCAGACCGGCGCGCCGACGCGCGCGTTGGTCGTGAAGCGCGCCGCCGAGACGGTTCCGGGGGAGTCCGAGGCGAGCACGCCGACGTCGATGCCCGCGGGCTTGAGGCCGGCGGCGACGCCGGCGGCGCGGAAGCCCGCCGGCCGCGCGTGCGGCTCGCGCTCGGTCACGTGCGCCGGCGGGTCGACCCAGCGCGAGCGGAAGAACGTGGCGGTCGCCCGGGCGCTCACTCGAGCCCCTCGCTCTCGGGCAACCCGAGCATCAGGTTGAGGTCCTGCACGGCCTGCCCGGCGGCGCCCTTCCAGAGGTTGTCGATCGCGCAGAAGGTCAGCACGTGGCCGCCGGCGACCGTGACGTAGACCGCCGCCCGGTTCGTGAAGCGCACGTCGCGCGTGCGCGGCGGCGCGTCGAGCAGCTCGACGAACGGCTCGCCGGCGTAGGCGGCGGCGAACAGCTCACGGGCGGCCTCGCGCGTGAGCGGCTCGCTCGTCGTGACGTAGCAGCTCGCCAGGATCCCCTGGTCGACCGGCACGAGGTGCGGCACGAACGCGAAGCGCACGCCCGGAAGCTCCTGCTCGAGCTCGGCGAGGTGGCGGTGACCCTCGGTCTTGTACGGGTTGACGTTGTCGGTCGCCGAGACGAAATGGGTCTCCTCGGTCGCCTCGCGGCCCGCGCCGGAGACGCCGGCCTTGATGTCGGCCACGGCGTGCTCCATCCGGCCGGCGAGCGGCAGCAGCGCGAGCAGCGCCGCGGTCGAGTTGCAGCCCGGCGCCGCGACCAGATCGGCGCGGCGGATCTCGTCGCGGTGCGCCTCGGGCAGCCCGTAGACGGCCTCGTCGAGCAGCTCCGGCGCCTCGTGCGGCTGATACCAGCGCTCGTAGCTGGCGCGGTCGAGCCGGAAGTCCGCCGACAGGTCCACGACCTTCAGCCCGCGCTCGCGCAGCGCCCGCACCACGGGTGCCGCGGCCCTGTGCGGATACGCCACGATCGCCGCGTCCGCGCGCTCGGCTACGCGGTCGGGGTCGAACTCCTCGAGCTCGAGCGGCACGCGGTAGCGCGGGTGCACCTCGTCGTGGCGGCGGCCGGCGTCGGAGCGCGCGGTGACCGCCGTGAGGTCGATCGACGGGTGGCGCCGGAGGATCGCGGCGGCCACGGCGCCGCCGAAGCCGGCCGCGCCGACCACCGCCGCGCGCTGCTCAGACACGCAGCCGGCCCCCGATCGCGGCCAGCTCGCGCTCGATCGCGGCGCGCCGCTTCGCGACCTCGTCGTCGGTCAGCGTCCGGTCGGGCGCGCGGAACTCGAGCCGCAGCGCCAGCGACTTGCGGCCCTCGCCCAGCTGCTCGCCTCGGTAGAGGTCGAAGACGCCCGCGCGCGCCAGCAGCTCGCCGCCGCCCGACCGCACGGCCTCCTCGACCTGCGCCGCGCTCACCTCCTCGGGCACGACGACCGCGATGTCCTGCAGCACGGCGGGGAAGCTCGTCACGTCGCGGAACGCCCGCGCGCGCCCGAGCGCGAGCGGCGCGAGCGCGTCGAGGTCGAGCTCGAAGGCCGCGACCGTGCCGTCGAGCCCCGAGTCGCGCGCCACGAGCGGGTGGAGCTCGCCGAGCCAGCCGAGCTCGACCGCGCCGCCGCCGGGGCCCGACGCGTCGCCGCCGTGGCCGCCCACGGCCACGATCCGCGCCGCGCGTCCGGGATGCAGGAACGGCTCGCCTCCCGGCTCGGCCCTCCACTCGACGCCCGCGTCGGCCAGCGTCGCCTCGAGGAGCGCCTTGGCGGCGAACAGGTCGGCGGGGCGCGCGGGGGAGCGCCAGGTCGCCGGCTGCGCCTCCGTGAGCAGCGCCCCCAGGTGGTGGCGCTCGCGCGTAGGCGCCGCGCCGCGCGGCGAGCCGGCAGGGGCCTCGAAAGCATGTCCGGCCGCCGCGTAGACGTGCGCGGACTCGAACAGCACCACGGCGTCGCGGCCATGGGCCGCGTTCCGCCGCGCGGCGTCCAGCAGCCCGGGCAGCCGGAGCGGCCGCAGGGCGCTCACCTCCTCGGTGAGGGGGTTGGCGATCCGCAGCGGCGGCAGCTCGCCGAGCCGCAGGCGGGCGAGCGCGTCGGGGCTCGTGAAGCTGTAAGCGATCACCTCGGCCGCGCCGCGGGCGCGGAGCCCGTCCTCGAGCCGGCGCCGCAGCCGCTGCTCCGGCAGGAGCCGTCCGGCGGCCTCGCGCCGCGCGGGCAGCGTCGTGGGCAGCTTCTCGAGGCCGTGGACGCGCGCGACCTCCTCGATCAGGTCGACCTCGCGCTGCACGTCGCCGTCGCGCCAGGGCGGCACGGTCACCGCCACGCGGCCGTCCGCGCGCGCCGGCGCGAAGCCGAGCCGGTCGAGGATCTCCTCCACCCGCTCGGCCGGCACGCGCTCGCCGAGCAGGCGCTCGAGCCGCTCGAGCCGCAGCTCGACCCGGCGCGGCGGCACCGGCCGCGGGTAGGCGTCGATCGTGCCGGGTACGAGCCGCGCGCCGCACAGCTCGACCATCAGCCGCGCGGCGAGCCGCTGCGCCGCCATGGCTGTGTCCGGATGGAGCTGCTTCTCGAAGCGCGCGCTCGCCTCCGTGCGCAGGCCGAGCCTCCTCGAGGTCATGAGGATGTTGGGTCCGACCCAGGTGGCGGCCTCCATCAGGACGCGCGTCGTCTTCTCCGACACCTCGGAGACCTGGCCGCCCATCACGCCGGCGATGCCCGACGGGCCCTCGGCGTCGCAGACGAGCGCGACGTCGGGGTCGAGCGAGCGCTCGACGCCGTCGAGCGTGGTCATCCGCTCGCCCTCTCGTGCGCGTCGCACGACGAGGCGCGCGCCGCGCACCTCGTCGAGGTCGAACGCGTGCAGCGGCTGGCCGCAGAGGAGCATCGCGTAGTTCGTGATGTCCACCACGTTCGAGATCGGGCGCTGCCCGGCCGCCGTCAGGCGCTGCTTGAGCCAGGCGGGCGACGGCCCGATCGTCACGTCCTCGAACACGCGCGCCGTGAAGCGCAGGCAGATGTCCGGGTCTACCTCGACGCGGGCGTGATCCTCGGCGCGGTCGGAGCCCGACGGGTCGGCGTCGGCGTCGGTCGGGTCGGGGGCGAGCGGCGCCGCGCTGACCGCGTGCAGCTCACGCGCAACGCCGTACACGCCCATGCAGTCGGGCCGGTTGGGGGTGATCTCGATCTCGATCACCTCGTCCGCGATCGGCAGCGCGCTCCCGAGCGGCGTGCCGGGCTCAAGGCCGTCGCCGTCGAGCACGAGGATCCCGGCGTGGTCGACGCCGATGCCGAGCTCGTCCTCGGCCAGGATCATGCCGCTCGAGCGCACCCCCCGGAGCGTCGCCTCGCCGAGCGTCGCGCCGTCCGGCATCACCGCCCCGGGCCGCGCCACGGCCACCGTCTGACCCGCCGCCACATTGGGCGCCCCGCAGACGATCGTGCGCGGCTCGCCGGAGCCGTCGTCGACGCGGCAGACGCTGAGCCGCTCGGCGTCGGGATGCCGTCCCGACTCGAGCACCCGGCCCACCACGAAGCTGTCCGGCGAGCCGACGCCCACGGCCTCGAAGGCCTCCATCTTCACGCCCGCCATCGTGAGCGCCTCGGCGATCTCCCGGCCGTCGAGCGGCGGGTCGCAGTACTCGCGCAGCCAGGCGACCGGCACCCGCATCAGAACTGCTCCAGGAAGCGCACGTCGTTCTCGAACAGCATCCGCAGGTCGGGCACGCCGTGCCTCAGCATCGCGATCCGGTCGATGCCCATCCCGAAGGCGAAGCCGTGGATCCGCTCGGCGTCGTAGCCGCCCTCCCTCACGAAGCCGAACACGTTCGGGTCGACCATGCCGGCGCCGAGGATCTCGATCCAGGCCTCGCCCTTGCAGACCGGGCAGCGCGAGCCGTCCCGGCGATGCCCCTCGCCGCCGCAGGCGAAGCACGACACGTCGACCTCCACGCTGGGCTCGGTGAACGGGAAGTAGCCGGGCCGCAGGCGCACGCGCTGCTCGCGGCCGAACATCGCGCGCGCGAAGGCGAGCAGCACGCCCTGTAGGTCGGCGAGCGTTATGTCCTCGTCGACCGCGAGCCCCTCGAGCTGATGGAACATCGGCGTGTGGGTGGCGTCGGAGTCGGGCCGGTAGACGCGCCCCGGCACGACGACGTAGATGGGCGGCGCGGTGCGCTCCATGGCGCGGACCTGCATCGGCGAGGTGTGGGTGCGCAGCAGCACCTCCGGGGAGAGGTAGAAGGTGTCCTGCTCCAGGCGCGCCGGGTGGTGCGGCGGGTGGTTGAGCGCCGTGAAGTTGTAGTAGTCGAACTCGACCTCGGGGCCCTCGACCACCTCGAATCCGAGCCCCACGAAGACGTCCTCCATCTCCCTGCGCGTCTGCGTGACGAGGTGGAGGTGACCGGCGGGCCGCGGCGGGTCGCCCGGCAGCGTCACGTCGACGCGGTCCGCTCGGAGGCGGCGCTCGAGCTCGTCCGCCTCGAGCTGCTCCGCGCGCTCGGCGAGCAGCCGCTCGAGGGCCTGGCGCGCCGCGTTGGCCTGCTTGCCGACCACGCCGCGCTCGGCCGGCTCGAGCTCGCCGATCGAGCGCAGCACCCCGGTGAGCTGCGACCTGCGGCCGAGCCAGCGGACGCGCAGCTCCTCGAGCTCGGCGCTCGTGCGCGCCGCCCCGATCGCCGCCTCCGCCTCGCGACGAAGCTCCTCGAGGTTGGGGCGCGGCGGGGCCTCAGGCATTCCCGGCCATCCTATTGGCGAGCTCGTACAGGCCGAGCGTGGCGGCCATCGCCACGTTGAGCGAGTCGGGCCCGTCCTCGCGCAGCGGGATCCGCGCGACCAGGTCGGCCGCGCGCAGGAGGTCGCCCGACAGGCCGTCGCGCTCGGCGCCGAGGCACAGCACGAGCGCCGGCATCGCCGTCGCCGCCGTCGCGGCCGCCTCCCGCAGCGTGAGCGGCGCGCGTGCCTCGAGCGCCAGCTTCGCGCCGGGCAGCTCCTCGAAGCGGGCCCGGGCCGGCGGGCGGGCGAACAGCGATCCCATGCTGGCGCGCACAGCCTTGGGCGAGAACGGATCCGCGCAGTTCGGACCGAGCGCCACAGGGCCGTCGCAGAGCGCGTGCGCCGAGCGGAGGATCGCGCCGACGTTGCCCGGGTCCGCGACGCCGTGGAGGTAGACCGACAGCGCGCCGCCCGGCGCCGACCAGCGCTGGCGGTAGACCCCCACGACGCGCGCGCCGGAGCCGAGCGCGCTGGCCCGGTGGAGCAGCTCGGCCTCGACGTCCTCGCCGGCCACGAGCAGCGTCTCCGGCTCCCAGCCGGCCTCGTCGGCGGCCAGCACGAGGTCCTCGCCCTCGGCCGCGAACAGGCCGAGCTTCGCGCGCCAGCGGCGCTCGCGGAGCTTGCGGAGCGTCTTGAGCTGCTCGTTGTGGGGCGATCGAATCACTGGCTCGGCGGGGTCGTCCGGGAACGAAAAAGGGCGCCACACCTGGGCGCCCGGGAGGAGGTGGTGTCGCCGACGGCTAGGCCACGGCCTCCCTGGCTCGCTGGGCGAAGCGTCGGAACGTCTCGGGATCGCGCACGGCGATGTCGGCCAGCACCTTGCGGTCGAGCTCGACCCCGGCGAGCTTCAGGCCGTGCACGAGCTCGTTGTAGGAGAGGCCCTCACGGCGCGC
>JBLNDU010000015.1:0-7121 GCA_050261935.1 Nocardioidaceae bacterium
CGGGGGGGGCCGGCCCCGGGCGGCCCGCCCCCCCCCCGGTCGAGCATCCCGCGCGCGCCGCGCGCCCCGGGGGGCGGGCCCGCCCCGGGCGCCCGGCCGGGCGGGGGGGGCTCGGCGGCCGGCGACCCGGCTTCGCCGGCGGGCGTCACGGCGCTGGCGCCGGAGCGGCGGCGGCGACGATCTGCGCGAACCCCTCCGGGTCGAGGCTCGCCCCGCCCACGAGCGCGCCGTCCACGTCGGGCTGGGCCAGGATCTCGGCCGCGTTGTCGGGCTTCACGCTGCCGCCGTAGAGCACGCGCAGACGCTGCGCCGCCTCCTGCGAGCGGTCGCCCACGAGCGCGCGCACGAACGAGATCGCCTCCTGCGCCTGCTCGGGCGTCGCCGTCTTGCCGGTGCCGATCGCCCAGATCGGCTCGTAGGCGATCACGACGTCGGTGAGCTGCTCGTCGGAGACGTGCGCGAGGTCCTCCTGTACCTGGTGGCGCAGCTTGCGCTGGGTCTCGCCGGCCTCCCGCTCCTCCTCGGTCTCGCCGACGCACAGGATCGGTGCCAGCCCGGCCGACAGCGCGACGGTCACCTTCTCCTGCAGCGCCTTGTCCGTCTCGGCGAAGTACTGGCGCCGCTCGGAGTGGCCCAGCACGACGCCGTCGACGCCGAGCTCGGTGAGCATCGGCGCCGAGACCTCGCCGGTGAAGGCGCCCGTCTCCGACTGGTGCATGTTCTGCGCGGAGACGAGCACGCCGCTGCCGCGCAGGCGCTCGACGACCAGATCGAGCGCCGTGAACGGCGCGCAGACCCCCACGTCCGCGACCCGGCTGCCCTGGTCCGGGAGCAGCTCGACGAAGCGGCTGACGTAGTCGCCCGCCTCCGCGCGCGTGCCCCACATCTTCCAGTTGCCGGCTATGTATGGCCTACGCATCGTCGAGTGCCTCCACGCCGGGGAGTGGCTTGCCCTCGAGCAGCTCGAGCGACGCCCCGCCGCCGGTCGAGAGCCAGCTGACCTGGTCCGCGAGGCCGAAGTCGGCGAGCGCCGCGGCCGAGTCGCCGCCGCCCACGACCGTGGTCGCGGGCGCGCGAGCGACCGCCTCGGCCAGCGCCCGCGTGCCCTCGGCGAAGGGCGCCAGCTCGAAGGCGCCCATCGGGCCGTTCCAGAACACCGTGCCGGCGGTGCCCACCTCCGCCGCGTAGGCGGCCGTCGTCCGGGGGCCAATGTCGAGCCCCATCCAGCCGTCCGGCACGTCGGTGCCGTCGATCTCCCTGCGCTCGGCGCCGGCTTGGAACCTGTCGCCCAGCACGAGGTCCTGCGGCAGGAGCAGCTTGCAGTCGCTCCCGTCCGCCTTCTCCAGCGCGCGGGCGGCGAGCTCAACGCCCTCGTCCTCGACCAGGGAGTCGCCGGTCGGCTTACCCTGGGCGCGGAAGAACGCGAAGCACATCGCGCCGCCGATCAGGAGCGCGTCGGCCAGGTCGAGGAAGCGGTCGATCAGCGCCACCTTGTCGCTGACCTTCGCGCCTCCCAGCACCACCACGAGGGGCCGCTCGGGCGACTCGACGACACCCCGCAGCGTCACGACCTCCTCCTCGAGCAGCAGGCCGGCCGCCGACGGCAGTTGCTCCGCGACGCCCACGTTCGACGCGTGCGCGCGGTGCGCGGTGCCGAACGCGTCGTTGACGAACGCGTCGGCGTAGCCGGCGAGCTTGCGCGCCAGCTCGGGGTCGTTCTTCGTCTCCCCCTTCTCCCAGCGCGTGTTCTCGAGCACCACCACGCCGCCGGGCTCGAGCTCCTCCACGTAGCGCTCGACCTCGTCGCCGACGACGGCCGGTGCCTGGGCCACCGGAGCGTCGATCAACTCGGCGAGCCGATCCGAGACCGGCTTGAGCGAGGTCTCGGCGCCCGGCTCCTTGGGACGGCCGAGGTGCGAGCAGAGCACGAGCCGCGCGTCGCGGTCGAGCAGCAGCTCGATCGTGGGCAGCGCGGCGCGGATGCGCGCGTCATCGGCGACGTGCGCCTCGCCGCGCTCCCCCGTGATCGGCACGTTGAAGTCGACCCGCGCCAGCACCCGCTCGCCCTCCTCCACGGGGAGGTCGCGAACCGAGCGCTTGCCGAGCGGAGACCCTGCCGGGACGTCGGCCACCTCAGGCGACGGGCGCCCCTGCGAGGACGCGCTCCGTGAGGTCGATCAGCCGGTTCGAGTAGCCCCACTCGTTGTCGTACCACGACACGACCTTCACGAGCGTCCCGTCGATGACCATCGTGAGCGGCGCGTCGAAGACCGAGGAGTACGAGTTGCTGATGATGTCGGTCGAGACGAGCGGGTCCTCGCTGTACTTGAGGATGCCCTCGAGCGCGCCGGTGTCGGCCTTGTCGGCGAAGGCGCCGTTCACCTCGTCCACGCTCGTCGAGCGCGAGACCTTGCAGACGAGGTCGACCACGGAGCCCGTGATCACGGGCGCGCGCACCGCGATGCCGTTCAGCTTGCCCTCGAGCTCGGGGATGACGAGCCCGATGGCCTTGGCCGCACCGGTCGAGGTGGGCACGAGGTTGACGGCGGCGGCGCGCGCCCTGCGCAGGTCCTTGTGCGGCATGTCCTGCAGGCGCTGGTCAGCCGTGTAGGCGTGGATCGTGGTCATCACGCCGCTCTCGATCCCGAACGCGTCGTGCAGCACCTTTGCGACCGGCGCGAGGCAGTTCGTGGTGCAGGAGGCGTTCGAGATGATGTTGTGCTGGTCCGGGTCGTAGTCCTCGTCGTTGACGCCGAGCGCGAGCGTCACGTCCGGGCCCTTGGCGGGGGCGGAGATGATCACCTTCTTGGCGCCCGCGCTCAGGTGCTTCGAGGCGCTGTCGCGGTCGGTGAACAGCCCGGTCGACTCGATCACCACCTCGGCGCCGACGTCGCTCCACGGCAGGTTGGCGGGATCCCTCTCCACGAAGACGGGCAGCTCCTTGCCGTCCACCATGATGGCGTTCTCGGTCGCCTCGACGTCGGCCTGCATCGGGCCGAGGATCGAGTCGTACTTGAGCAGGTGGGCGAGCGTCTTCGTGTCGGTGATGTCGTTGACGCCTACCCAGTCGATGTCGGCGCCGCGCGCGTGCGCGGCCCGGAACACGTTGCGGCCGATGCGACCGAACCCGTTGATGCCGACCTTGACTGGCATCTCAACTCCCTTTCTTAGCTCTCTACCTAGGCGGTTAGAACCTATCGCTTCGACAGTGCCCGGGGCGAGCGCGCCCCACACGCGGCGTCAGGCGAGGCGCGGCGGCTTCTCGACGTCCCGGTGGACCACGTCGACGAGCAGGTCGCCGCGCTCTCCGTAGACGCGCGCCAGCGACTCGCCGATCACGACGGAGCGGTGCCTTCCGCCCGTGCAACCGATCCCGACGGTGAGGTGCGACTTGCCCTCGGCCTCGTAGGCGGGGAGCAGGTAGTCGAGCAGCGGGATCAGGCGATCGTAGAACTCGGAGATCCCGTCGGCGCGCTCGACGAAGTCGATCACGGGGCGGTCGCGGCCGGTGAGCTCGCGCAGGGCGGCCTCGTAGTGCGGGTTCGGAAGGAAGCGAACGTCGAAGGTGAGGTCCGCGTCACGCGGGCTGCCGTGTTTGAAGCCGAAGGTCAGGAAGGTCACGGCGAGCTTGCCGACCTTCCCCGAGGGGAGCATCTTGTCCGCCACCACCCTGCGCAGGCGCGCGGCGGACAGATCGCTCGTGTCGATCGCCACGTCGGCGCGGTCACGCAGCGGCCGCAGCAGCTCGCGCTCGGCCCGGATCGCGTCGCTCAGGCGGCCGCCCTCGGCGAGCGGATGTCGTCGCCGGGTCTCCTTGAAGCGGTCGAGCAGCACCTCGTCGTTCGCCTCGAGGAAGAGCATCCGAACCGGAAAGCCGCGCCGGTGCAGGTCGTCGAGCACGCGTGAGAGCGCGTCGAAGTAGTCGCCGCCGCGCACGTCGCACACCACGGCGGCGCGCTCGACCTTGCTGCCCTCGTAGCCGAACAGCTCGGCGAGCGAGCCGATCATCTCGGGCGGCAGGTCGTCGAAGCAGAAGTACCCGGCGTCCTCGAAGGTCGCCATCGCCTGCGACTTGCCCGCGCCCGAGAAGCCCGTGATCAGCACGAAGTCGCGGATGCCGTGCCGATCGCCCGCGCGGCCTCGAGCGCTCATCGACGCGCCCCGCTCGCGGCCGCCGGGCCGGCGGTGCGGTGGAGGTGGGCGTGGATCTCGCGCGCGAGCTTGCCCGGGAGCCCGGGCACGGCCTCGAGCTCCTCGCGCGTGGCGCTGAGCGCGCGCTCCGGCGAGCCGAAGTGCTGCAGGATGCGCCGCTTCCGCGTCGGGCCGACACCTGGCAGGTCGTCGAGCGCGGAGCGCGTCATGGCGCGGTCGCGCCGGCCGCGATGGAACTCGACCGCGAAGCGGTGCGCCTCGTCGCGCACCCGTTGCAGGAGCTGCAGCTCGGGGCTGCGACGGTCGAGCAGCAGTGGCCGCTCCCGCCCCGGGACGAACACCTCCTCGACGCGCTTCGCGAGGCTGATCACCGTCGTGCCGAGGTCGCGGAACGGCGCCAGCTCGCCGAGGCCGGCCGACAGCTGGCCCTTGCCGCCGTCGATGACGATCAGCGCCGGGATCGACGCGAAGCTCTCGTCGTACTCGCGATCGTGCGGCGAGCGCTCTCGGTGGGTGACGTAGCGGGACATCCGCCGCGCCAACACCTCGGCCATGGCGGCGAAGTCGTCCTGCACGGCCTCGCGAATGCCGAAGCGCCGGTAGTCCGACTTCTTGGCCGCGCCGCCCTCGAAGACCGCCATCGAGGCGACCGTGTGGGCGTGCATCAGGTTCGAGATGTCGAAGCACTCGATCCGCATCGGGATGACGTCCATGCCGAGCGCCTGCCTCAAGCCCTCGAGCGCCTCGATGCGCTGCGAGCGCCGGCGCTCCGACCGCAGCCGATCCTGGTCGAGCGCGAGGAGCGCGTTCCGCTCCGCGAGGTCGAGGATGCGGCGCTTGTCGCCGCGCTCGGCGTGGCGCACCTCGACCGGGCCGCCACGGCGCTCGGCCAGCGCCTCGCCGAGCTCCGCGCAACGCTCGACCGAGCGCTGGACGATGACCTGCGGGGGGACCGCGAGCGCGCTCGCGTAGTACTGGAGCACGAACTCCTCCACCACCTCGCCCTCGTCGCGCCGGCCCGCGTTCTCGAGGTAGAAGCTCTGGCGGTCGGCCAGCACGCCATCGCGCACCTGGAACACCTGGGCGTTGGCGTCGGCGTCCTCCGTGGCGACCGCTATGGCGTCGAGCGTGCCCACCGCCTCGTTCGCGATTCGCTGCCGCTCGAGCAGCGATCGCACCGCCCCCAGCCGGTTTCGCAGCACCGCCGCCTGCTCGAACTGCTGCCGCTCGGCCGCCTTTCGCATGCCCGTCTCGAGCACCGTCTCGATCTGGCGGTAGCGCCCTGAGAGGAAGTCGATCATGGTGTCGACCCCCTGCCGGTACTCCGCCTTCGAGACGTAGCCGACGCACGGCGCTCCACAGCGCTTGATGTAGTAGTCGAGGCAGGGGCTGCCGGATGCGCGCCCCGGCTCGGGCCCGTCGCAGCTGCGGTACTGGAACACCTTGCCGAGCAGGTCGAGCGTCTCGCGCACGCGCTTGGCGTTCGAGAACGGACCGAAGTAGGCGCGCCCGCGCCGGTGCCGCTCGCGGGTGAAGTAGACGCGCGGGAAGTCCTCGTCGAGCGAGATCGCGATGTAGGGATACGACTTGTCGTCGCGCAGCCGCACGTTGAAGAGCGGCCGGTGCTGCTTGATGAAGCGCTGCTCGGCGAGGAGCGCCTCGGCCTCCGTCTCCGTGGCGACGAAGTCGATCTCGCGCACCTCGCTCGGAAGGTCGACGGAGCCGCGCGTAGTGGGCTTCGAGAAGTGGCTCCCCACGCGCTTGCGGATCGAGCGCGCCTTGCCGACGTAGATGACGCGACCGTCCCCGTCCTTGAAGAGATAGACGCCGGGCGCATCCGGCAGCGACCGGCGCTGATCTCGGATGTCGGTGTCGATCGCCACTCCCGGACTCCGAGGATAGGACGGCCGCGGCGGCCCCTCGGCGATCGCGCCGGCCGCTTCGGCGCGGCGCCGCGTTCTCCTCTCGCTGCAAGAGATCGCCCAGCGCTGTCCGCGGCGCGGCCGGGCACATACGCTCGCCGCCGTGCGCGTGCCGTGGAGAGCGGGGACGGCTCTGTTGGCCGTGGCCATCGTCGTGCTGGCGATGGCCCCGGCCGCCGACGCCAGCCGGGCGAACGTCGCGGCCCTCCAGGTCGCGTTGCGCGCCCTGCACCTCTACCACGGCGCGATCGACGGCATCGCCGGGCGGGGCACGCGGCGAGCGGTGCGTCGCCTCCAGCGCCGCAAGCGGCTCGCGGTGGACGGCGTGGCCGGCCCGATGACGCGTCGCGCGCTCGGCCGACGCGGTCGCCCGGCCTTCGGCAGCCGCACGATGAAGCAGGGACAGCGCGGCTGGGACGTGGCGGCCCTGCAGTTCCTGCTCCGCCGCCGGGGCGCCGCGCCGGGGTCGATCGACGGCGGCTACGGTCCGGCGACCACTGCCGCGGTCATGCGCTTCCAGCGCGCGCGCGGGCTGACGGTGGACGGCGTGGCCGGACCGGCGACGCTGCGTGCGGTGCAGCGGCGCGCGAGGCGACGCACCGTACGCGGCGTCGGCTACTACCCGGGCGGCCCCGTGCGCTTCTTCAGGCCGGTGAGCGGCCCGATTGGGAGCGGCTTCGGCATGCGCTGGGGGCGGATGCACACCGGACTCGACTTCGAGGCGCCCTTCGGGGCGCGGGTGGCGGCGGCGGGCGTGGGCGTGACGACCTTCGCCGGCTGGAACAGCGGCGGCTACGGCTACCTCGTGATCATCGCGCACCGGCTCGGCTACGAGAGCTGGTACGCCCACCTCTCGCGCGTGACCACCTGGCCGGGCGAGCGCGTCGTCGGCGGCACGCGCATCGGATACGTCGGGTCGACGGGCCACTCGACCGGCCCTCACCTCCACTTCGAGGTGCGCCGCTACGGGACTCCGATCAACCCGCTGCCGCTGCTCCTGTCGGTCACCGCGGCGCGGGCGAGCGCGCGACCGGGACGCAGCTGCTC
>JBLNDU010000016.1:0-5241 GCA_050261935.1 Nocardioidaceae bacterium
TCGCCCGCTAGGGACGGCTCCGGCCAGCCCGCGCCGGTTGGCTAGGGTGCGGCTGCGACGGATGCTCGCCGCAGGGAGATCGCGCTGGCAGAGCGCCGCCGCGCTCCTCGCCGCCGGGGCGCTCGTCGCAATCGCACCCGGCTGTGGCGACGACTTCGAGCGCAGGCCGCGTCCGCCCGTGGGGGTCGAGCTGACCGGCGTGATCCGTGCGGACGCGGTCACCGTCTCGCCCAGCGCGCTCGGCGCGGGGCCCGTCCTGATCACGGTGTCGAATCAGACTCGCGAGCCGCATACGCTCACGCTCGCCGGTGGGCCGATGGTCGAGCGGGTAGGACCGATCAACCCGCTCGACACGGCGACGATCCAGAAGACGCTCGTCCCGGGCTCGTACGCGCTGAGCGCCGGCTCGCCGACGGCGATGGCACGCGCGATCCGTCCGGCCGTGCTCCGGATCGGACGCCGGCGCCCCGACTCGAACGCCAGGCTGCTTCAGCCCTGACGACTCAGGCGAGCTCGTCGAGCCGCGGCTGGCCGTCCCAGGAGTCCGTGGCGGCGTCCGCGGCCCTCGCGGCGTCCGCGGTCCTCGCGGCTTGGGCCGCCGTGGCGGCGTCCGCGGCCGCGGCCCTCGCGGCGTCCGGGGCCGTGGCGGCGTCCGGGTCCGCCCCGGCGCCGTCCCCCTCCGCGTCGGCCGGATCCTCGCCACGGTCCGAGCCGACGCGCACGAGCGCGTCGATCTCGTCGAGGTGGGCGCGCGTCTGGGCCGCGATCGCGTCGACGATCTTGCGCGCGTTCTCGATGCTCGTCCGCGCGCCGGAGAGCTGGCTCTTCACGCGGCGGACGTCCTCGAGCGCGGCGCGGGCGCGTCCGCTCGCGTCCTCCACCGCCGCGGCGTCGACGCCGTCCGCGCTCGTGCGCCGCATGAGCACGCGGGCGCGCGCCAGCCGGTAGCCGAGCTCGAGGGCGAGCTCGCCGCCGTCCTCCGCCTCGAGCGTGACGATCAGCTTGTCGCCGCCGTACTCGCGCAGCGGCTGCATCCGGGCGGGCACCTCGTCGTCGGTCGGCACGACGAGCACTGCGAAGTCGGCGTCTCGCTCCGACAGCGCCCTGTCGAGCTCCTCGACCGCGCGCGGCCGCGACAGGCGCCGGTCCTTCGCCTCGAACACGATCCGCCCGAGCGGCGGCCCGTTGCAGGCCTCGACCGAGACGACAACGTCGCCGGTGCGGCCGCTCGCGCCCCTCAGGTCGCCGACGGCGTCGGCCACGTCGCCCTGCGCGTGGGCCATCGCGTCGAGCGCCGCCGCGACGCGCCCCTCGAAGCTGCGCCCCTTCGCCGTGCCGCGCTCGCGCTCCGCCTCGAGCTCCTCCAGCTTGCCCTTCTCGTCGCGTAGCGACTGGAGCTGCCGCTCGAGCTCGCCGAGCTTCGCGAGCAGCGCGCGCTGAGTGACGTCGGAGCGCTGAGCCGCCTGGTTGATGCTCTCGAGCGCGCCGCGCTTGAAGTCCGCGAGCGGGTTCGAGCCGTCCGCCGTCGAGAACTGGCGCACGAGGTCCTCGCGCGAGCGGGCGAGCGTGTCGGCCACGAGCTCGCGCACGCGGTTCTGCACCGAGGCCGCGCTGCCGTCCGAGAACAGCTTGTCCAGCTCCCTGGCGAGGTGCCCGTTCTCGGGCCCGAAGACCTCGTCGACCTTGCCACCCAGGAACTCGGCGACCCGGCGGGCCTTGTCGGTGAACTCGCCCTCGAGCTGCCTCGAGGCGCGCTCGAACTCCGTCTTCACGAACTCGGCGTTGGCGGCCGCGTGCTCGCGGTCGAGCACGCGAGCGCCGATCTCGATCGCGTCGGTGACCGTCTTCGCCGGGTCGTCGCCGGCCTCGGCGCGCTCCCGCACGAGGCGCGCGGCGCACTCGTCCTGCACCGTGAGCGACTCGATCGCGAGCCGATCGCCCACGGCGCGGACGCTCGCGGGTCGGAGTGGCGTGGCTGCTTCCATGGGCTTTGAGTCGAACGCTACGCCCGGGACCTGACGGAACCCGCGCGTCGCGCGGCTACGCCGCCGCCCGAACGGCCTCGAGCGGAGCGAGCCAGTCGGCGGGGAAGAGCGGCGGAAGGCGCGCCCCGACGTCCGGCGCGACCTCGAGCGCGAGCCGGCCGGCCGGGCGGTCGTCGAGCGCCGGACGGAGGTCCTCGAAGGCCATCAGCAGCCGCAGGCTCGCGGCGATCTGGAAGTCGGCCGCGTTGCGCTCGGAGGCGCCCAGCACGCCCGCCCCCACGAGCGCGTCGACCCGTCCGAGCAGGCCCGGGAGCGCCGCCAGGTCGGCGGGCGCGGAGGCGTCGCCGGCGCCGTTGAGCCACGCGCCGGCGGCGACGATCGGCCGCGCGAGCCGGCGCGCGAGCGGCCTCGGCACTCCGATCCGCCCGCGCTCGAGGAAGGCGCCTACCGCCGCGCGGTCGCGCCTCAGCGCCGCCCACGCGAGCCTGCGGGCGACGGGCTGCAGCACCTCGTCGCCCCACGCCTCGGCGCTCTCCACGGCGGCGCGGAGGGCGCGCTCGCGCGGGAACAGGCGCGGCTCGGGCTGCAGCGCGTCGAGCGCGCGCGAGATCGTGCGCGAGCCCTGGAGGCGGATGCCGTCGGCGCGCACGGCCGGCACGGTGGCACGGGGAAAGCCGAGCGCCCTGACCACCGCGCGATGCTGGACCGGCACGAGGTCCACGCGCCGCACCGCCGCGCTCTTGTGCCGCAGCATCAACTCGACCGCCTGCGAGGGGTGCGACCCGGGCACGGCGTAGAGAGTCGCCTTCACGCGCCGACCGATCGTAACGGCGACCGGGGCGAGCGCCGACGCCCGCAACGGCCCCGAGCGGGGCAAGGGCAGAGAAGCCCGTAACGGCGCGACCGGGAGCGAGCGCCGACGCGCCAGCTCGCCCCGCGATCCCACCCCCCGCGTTAGGGATCGCGGCGGCTCGGGCATACTTGCATGCATGCAAGCAACCGCTGCGCCGACGCAAACGGTGGGCGTGGACGAGCTCACAGGCCGCCTGGCCGAGCTGGTCCGCCGCCTGCTCAGCTGCACGGGGCGCGACATGTTCGAGGCGATCGACGAGCTCGGCCTCTCGCTCACCCAGGTCAAGGCCACGCAGCTCCTGGCCGAGGCGGACGCCCCGCTCTCGCTCGGGGCGGTCGGCGAGCGCCTCGGCCTCTCCCTCCCCGCCGTCAGCCGCGCCGTGGACGGGCTCGTGAAGCGCGGCCTCTGCACGCGCGAGGAGCACCCGGACGACCGGCGCTGCAAGCGGCTCGTCATCACGAAGCGCGGCCGCCGGCTCCACGAGCGGATCTACGCGATCCGCGTCGCCGGCGTGCGGGCATTCGTCGAGGGGCTCGAGCCGGAGCGGCGCGACGCCCTCCTGAACGCGCTTCGACCGATCGCACCCGAGCTCTCATGACCGACCGCATCCGACTGCACGACGGAAACCGCCGCTGGTGGACGCTCGGCGCGATGAGCTTCGCGCTGTTCATGGTGATGCTCGACAACACGGTCGTGAACGTCGCCCTGCCGTCGATTCAGACCGACCTGGGCGCCTCGCTGTCGAGCCTCGAGTGGACCGTGAACGCCTACACGCTCACGTTCGCCGTGCTGCTCGTGACCGGCGGCCGGCTGGGCGACATCTTCGGCCGGCGCAGGATGTTCCTGGTCGGCGTCGTCGTGTTCGCGCTGTCGAGCGCCGCCATCGGGCTGGCGCCGACCCAAGCATGGCTGGTCGCCGGCCGGGCGGTCCAGGGCGCCGGCGCCGCCTTCATGATGCCCGGCACGCTGTCGATCATCTCGAACGCCTTCCCGCCCGCCGAGCGCGGCAAGGCGATCGGGACGTGGGCCGGCGTGTCGGCGCTCGCGCTGGCGATCGGGCCGGTCGTCGGCGGCGCGCTCACGGAGTACGTCTCCTGGCGGGCAATCTTCTTCCTTAACCTGCCGGTGGCCGTCGGCGCCGTGACGGTGACGCTGTTCGCCGCGCACGAGTCGCGCGACGAGACGATCGAGCGCACGGTCGACGGGCTCGGCATCGCGACGCTGTCGGCCGGCCTCACCGGGCTCGTGCTGGCGCTCGTCGAGGGCAACAGGTGGGGCTGGGGCTCGCCGGAGATCGTCGCTCTGCTCGGCGTCGCGGTCGTCGGGCTGGTCGCGTTCGCGGCTATCGAGCGGCGCGTGCGCGCGCCGATGGTCGACTTCTCGTTCTTCCGCTCGCGCACCTTCCTCGGCGCGAACCTGGTGGCCTTCGTGATCTCGTTCGCGATGCTCGCGATGTTCTTCTTCATCGCGCTCTACATGCAGAACATGCTCGGCTACAGCGCCGTCGAGGCGGGCGCGCGGTTCCTGCCGTCGACCCTCCTCATCATCGTCACCGCCCCGATCGCCGGCCGCCTCGTGGACCGGGTCGGGCCCCGCCCGCTGCTCGTCACGGGGCTGTCGCTGGTGGCCGTCGCGCTCTTCATGCAGACCCGGATCAGCGACTCGAGCGGCTACGGGCTGCTGCTGCCCGCCTTCGTCGTGATGGGCGTCGGCATGGGCCTGACGATGACGCCGATGTCGACCGCCGCGATGAACGCCGTGAGCGTCGACAAGGCCGGCGTGGCATCGGGGATCCTCTCCATGAGCCGCATGGTCGGCGGCACCTTCGGCGTCGCCGCGCTCGGGGCGCTGTTCCAGCGGCTGGCGAGCGACCGCCTGGCCGACACGCTCGCCGGCACCGGCGTCGGCGCCGCCCAGCGCGAGCAGATCGTCCACAACATCGGCTCGGCGAAGGACGTCGACGCCGGCCTCGACCCACAGCAGGCGGCACAGGTCGGGCGCGCGGCGCACGACGCGTTCATCCACGCGCTGTCCGGCGGCATGTGGCTGTCGACCGCCCTGGCGCTCGCCGGCGCGGTGGCGGCGCTCGTGCTCGTCCGTGGCGGCGGCGCCGCCCACAGGCGGGAAGCCGCCCCGAGCGGCGAGCCCGCAGCCGAGCCGGTCGGCGCCTGAGCCCGGCCCCCGCGGTGGCGTGCGCCGAGCCGGCACGCCTGAGCGCCGGTAGGATGGCGCGCGCAGACGACTTCGGAGGCTGAGCGAAGAGATGGCCGTTGACGTGACGAAGGTTTCGGAGCTGGACGTGGAGCCGGGCACGCTGCCCGAGACCATGACCGCCTGGGTCATCCGCCAGGAGCGCGAGGGCGAGCCGCGCGACGCCTTCCAGCTCGAGCAGATCGAGGTGCC
>JBLNDU010000017.1:0-3543 GCA_050261935.1 Nocardioidaceae bacterium
CGGCAAGGCGCCGTTCTCGACGCGCGGCCGGCGGGAGAAGCGACCGTTCGCCTCGCTCCCGCGCTCGGGCGGCGCAACGCGCACAGGAGCCACGTGCGGGTCGTCCGGCCGGTAGAGGCCCAAGCGCTCGTCGCGCACGATCCTGCCGCGGGACAGCTCCACGACGCGCCGGCGCATCTTGTCCACCATCTCCCTGTCATGGGTCGCCACCACGACGGTCGTGCCGGTGCGGTTGATCCGGTGGATCAGCTGCATGATCCCGATCGAGGTGTCGGGGTCGAGGTTGCCGGTGGGCTCGTCGGCGAGCAGGAGCGGCGGGTGGTTCACGAAGGCGCGCGCGATCGACACGCGCTGCTGCTCGCCGCCCGAGAGCTGGTCGGGGTAGTTGTGGAGCTTGGTCGAGAGGCCGACGAGCCGCAGGATGTCCGGCACCTTGCGCCGGATCTGGCGGCGCGACTCGCCGATGACCTGCAGCGAGTAGGCCACGTTGTCGTACACGGTTCGGTTCGAGAGCAGCTTGAAGTCCTGAAAGACGGTGCCGATGTTGCGGCGCAGGAACGGGACGCGGCGCCGCGGGATCTCGGCCAGCGAGCGGCCGGCGATGCGGACCTCGCCCGCGCTCGGCTCGAGCTCCTTGAGCATGAGCCGCACGCAGGTCGTCTTGCCGCAGCCGGTGGCGCCGACGAGGAACACGAGCTCCCCGCGCCCGATCCGGAGCGTGGCGCGGTCGAGCCCGATCGCGCCCCCGGGGTAGACGTGGGTCACCTCGCGGAGCTCGACGACGGGGATCGACGGGGCGGGCGCGCCCCGCGGCCCGTCAAGTGCCGCAGGGCGGGTGGTCGTCGCTGCCATGCGGAGCCATGGATACCGGACGGCCCTGGTGATTGGCAGCGCTGAAAGGGTTTCTGCAGGCGGCTGACGGCACGCGACTCGAGGGGGCCGGTGCGTTTGCGCGGCGCGAGTCCGACCGGCGCGAGCATCCCGCAGCCATCCCGCAGCGCCCGCGGCGCCCGCGACGGCGCGCGGGCGCGTTCGCCTCACGCAGCGCCGGCTGGTGGCCGATCGCGGGCGCGCTCGCGCGCCTGTCGCTTGTCGGCGAGGCTCATCGCGCCCGGATGACCGGCGCCCGGCCAGGGAGTCAGCAGGAGGAGGAGCCGGGAGTCGGAGCGGGCCCGCACCGTGTGGCGTTCACCGGGCTCGAACTCGCCCAGCAGGCCCGCGCCGCCGCTCAGCCGGGCACCGTCGGCCGCCTCCAGCTCGACCTCGCCGGCGAGCACCACGAGCCAGGCCCGCTCGTGGACCTCGTGCTCCTGCAGGCTCTCGCCGGCCGGGAGCTCGAGCACGATCGCGCGCGCGTCGCCGCTCGAGGAAACGATCCGGGGCGCGTGCGGCTCGACCCGGAGCTCGGCGAGCTTCCAGCCCCTCATGGGCCGAGCCTCTCCCTCAGGCCGCCTCGTCGCGGAAGAAGGCGGCGTTGAGCTCGATGTACTTCTGCCACTCCTCGGGCACGAGGTCCTCCGGCGTGATCGCGTCGACCGGACAGGCCTCGACGCAGGCGTCGCAGTCGATGCACTCGGCGGGGTCGATGTAGAGCTGCTCAGCCTGGTCGTAGCCCGGCTCGTCGGGAGTCGGGTGGATGCAATCGACCGGGCAGACCTCGACGCACGAGTTGTCCTTCACGCCGATGCAGGGCTCGTTGATGACGTAGGCCAGGGCGATCACCCTCCCGGTCGGCTTTTCACAGGGCAAATGGGAAAAGTACCAGGCGTCCGGCACTTTTCCCAGAGCAGCTGTGAAAAACTGGTCGAGTGGATCCGGCGGGCGCCGCACGGGACGATCTGCTCGCCCAGCCGACGCGCGCCGGGCTGTGGGCGCTGCTTCGAGAGCTGCGCCGACCGGCCGGAACCGAGGAGCTGGCCGACCGGCTCGGCCTGCATCCGAACGGCGTGCGCGTCCACCTCGGCCGCATGCTCGCCGCCGGGCTCGTGGTCCGCCGCTCGGCGCCGCAGCCTCGCGGACGGCCGCGCGCCGAGTGGTCGCTCGCCTCGCAGGCCGCGAGCGGCGGGACGGGTGTTCGCGCATACGACGACCTCGCCCGCTGGCTCGCGCGCGCGATCCCGCCGGAGCCCGCGCGTCTGCGCGACGTGGAGCGGGCAGGACGGCGGATCGGCCGCGAGCTCGCCCCGAGCGGCGCCGCTCCGCCGGAGCCGGCACTGCACGACACGCTGACCGAGCTCGGCTTCGAGCCGCTCGTGGAACGCCGTCCCTCCGGCCGGCTCTCCTGTCGCCTCGGCAACTGCCCCTACCGGGACCCCGTCGTCGAGAACCAGCCGGTGGTCTGCACTCTTCACCGCGGCATCACCCGCGGGCTCCTCGACGTGCTCGCGCCCGCGGCGCGGCTGGCCAGGTTCGTCCCCCACGACCCCGACGCAGCGGGCTGCGAGATCGACGTCGACGGGCTGCCGGCCGCGTGACGACCGGCTGACATCGCGATTCCGGTTCGCGGCGAGGCGGAACTGGCAGTGAGAGGGCCTCGCCTTCGCTGTCTCCGGCGGGGCGCCCCCGACTCCCTACGCCGTGCCGCTGCGGCGATGAGCCAGGGCGACGGCCTCGTCGTCCTCCGCGGACGAGCGGCCGGCGCGCACCCAGGCGAAGCGGAAGCACAGCGCCGAGGCCATGAACAGGGCACTGGCGAGATGGTGGGGCCAGGCGCCCAGCCGGCGGCCGAACAGGCGCAGGGCGAGCCCACCGCGCGCGAGCCACTGGGCGGCGCCGAACCAGCGCGCGCCGGCGCCCTCATTCAGCACGGAGGCGAGCGCTCCGAGCCGGTGGTGGTTGAGCTCGGAGAGCAGCAGCTCGGCCGCCATCGCGCCGCTCTCGACGCGGCCGAGCGCGTCGTGCGTCGGATGGCCGGCCCGCAACCCGCCGGCGACGAGCACGAGCCGGGTGGCCGCGGTGCCGGTCAGAACGCCCGTCGAGACGAAGATCGGGCCGAGCAGCAGGCGGCTGCGCGCCCAGAGCGGCACGGCCGTCGAGGCCAGCAGCACGCCGGTGTACGACCCTAGGTAGCCGCCGACGACCGCGTTTGCCGCGCCCAGCGCCCGCGCGGTCCGTCGCCGCCCGAGCAGGTCGGCGCCGGCCGCCGCCGTGGCGAGCGCGCCGAACACGGTCAGGCACCACGAGCCCATCGACATCGGCGAGCGCGCCTTGAAGATGCGCAGCATGTTGTAGAAGCGCTCGGGGCGCCCGAGGTCCAAGATCAGCAGCGGCGGTGACGGGGCCAGCGCGCCGAGCACGACCCGGCGCGCCACGCGCGCCGAGCGCTCGTCGCCGGCCAGGTCGCACGCCATCGCCACGAACGACGCGCCCGCAGCCATGCCGCCGGTCCAGAAGTAGACCGGCACCTCCCACGTCCACACGGGCGGCTTCATCATCGGCCCCTGGATCGCGGCGGGGGGGGGGGGGGGGGGGCGGCCGGGGGGCGGGGGGGCGCGCCCCGCCGCGGGGGGCCGCGCGGCCCGCGGCCGGCGCGGGCGCCCGGGG
>JBLNDU010000018.1:0-2912 GCA_050261935.1 Nocardioidaceae bacterium
GCTCCTTTTGCTGCCGACGGCCAGCTACCGGGCGACCGACTTCCTCGCCGCCGCCCGGGCGCTCGGCGCCGAGGTCGTGGTGGCGTCCGAACGGCGGCTCGTGTCGATCGGCGATCGCCAGTTGACGATCGACCTGCGCCGGCCGCCGGCGGCCGCGGAAGCGATCGCGACACTGGCGAGGGAGAGGCCGCTCGACGCGGTGGTGGCAGTTGACGACCAGGGAGTGCGCGTGGCCGCGCTTGCGGCCGAGCGCCTGGGACTCGCCGGCAACCCACCGGAGGCCGCGGCCGCTACGCGCGACAAGGCTGCGATGCGGAGCGCGCTCGCCGCCGCCGCAGTGCCGCAGCCCGAGCATCGCAGCGTCGGCCCGGACGACGACTCGGCGGCGGTCGCCGCCGAAGTTGGGCTTCCCTGCGTCGTGAAGCCGCTCTCGCTGTCGGCGAGCCGTGGAGTGATCCGCGCGGACGATCCGCGCGCCGCGGCGGCGGCGGCCGCGCGGGTGCGCGCGATCCTCGCCGAGGCCGGGGAGGATCCGCAGGGGCCGCTGCTGATCGAGCGCTACGTGCCGGGCGCCGAGGTGGCCGTCGAGGGCCTGCTGCGCGCTGGCTCGCTCGAGTCGCTCGCCGTCTTTGACAAGCCCGACGCGCTTGAGGGCCCCTACTTCGAGGAGACAATCCTCACGACGCCGTCGCGGCTGCCGGACGAGATCGCCGCGGCCGTGACTCGCGCGACCGCGGATGCGTGCGCGGCGCTCGGGCTGCGCGAGGGGCCCGTTCACGCGGAGCTGCGCGTCGACGGCGAGCGCGTGTGGCTGCTCGAGCTCGCCGCGCGCTCGATCGGCGGGCTGTGCTCGCGCTCGCTTCGCTTCGGCGTCGGCGTGAGCCTCGAGGAGGTGATCCTGCGCCACGCGCTCGGGCTGCCGCTCGGCGATCTGCGCCGCGAGGCGGCGGCGTCGGGCGTGATGATGCTGCCGATCCACCGCGCCGGCGTGCTGCGGGGGGTGCGCGGCCAGGACGAGGCGCGGGCCGTGCCGGGCATCGCCGGGCTCGAGATCTCGATCGGCCGCGGCCGTCCCGTCCGTCCGCTGCCGGAGGGGGACCGCTACCTCGGCTTCCTGTTCGCCCGCGGCGAGACAGCAGAGCAGGTCGAGCAGGCGCTGCGCGCGGCGCAGGAGCGGCTCGAGATCGACATTGCTGACCCCGCGGCGAGCGAGGGGTCGGAGCCCGCGGCGGCGGCGCGGGGCTAGGCTCCCGGGCGATGCGCGTCCTGCTCGTCTCGACCTACGAGCTCGGCCACCAGCCGCTGCACGTCGCCTCGCCGGCGGCCGCGCTGCGCAACGCGGGGCACGAGGTGCGCTGCCTCGACCTGTCGGTCGAGCGCTGGGACAGCGGCGCGTTCGAGTGGGCGCAGGCTGCCGGCTTCTCGGTGCCGATGCACACCGCGATGCGGCTTGCGATGCGCGCGGCGGCCGGCGTTCGACGCGCCCGCCCCGAGCTGCCGGTCTGCTTCTACGGCCTCTACGCGCCGGTGAGCCGCGACCTCACGGTCGGCGCGCTGGCCGACCGCGCGATCGCCGGCGAGTACGAGCCGGCGCTGACGGCGTGGGTCGGCGAGCTGGCGGCCGGCGGTCCGGCCGACGCGCGAGCGGACGAGTCGCTGATCCAGCTCGGCCGGGGCGAGTTCGAGCTGCCGGCACGCGACCTGCTGCCGCCGCTCGAGCGCTACGCGCACCTCGCGCTCGGGGGCGACGAGCGGCTCGTGGGCTACGTCGAGGCGAGCCACGGCTGCGTGCACCGCTGCCGCCACTGCCCGGTGCCCTCCGTCTACGACGGGCGCATCCGCATCGTTGGCGCGGCCACTGTGGTGCGCGACATCGGGCGCCTCGTCGAGCTGGGCGCTCGCCACATCACCTTCGGCGATCCCGACTTCCTCAACGGCCGCCGCCACTCGCTGCGAGTCGTGCAGGCGATGCACGAGCGCTTCCCCGAGCTGACCTTCGACTGCACGACAAAGGTCGAGCACATCCTGCG
The DNA here is from genome assembly GCA_050261935.1 of Nocardioidaceae bacterium. GTDB lineage: Bacteria > Actinomycetota > Thermoleophilia > Solirubrobacterales > Thermoleophilaceae > JBLNDU01. The sequence continues at coordinate 2,031 of JBLNDU010000018.1, forward strand.
CGACGCCGAGCTGTGGCCGGCGCTCGCCGCGGCGGGCTGCCTGTTCGTGGTCTCCGCGCTCGAGTCGGTCAACGACGAGATCCTCGAGCGGCTCGACAAGGGCCACACCACCGAGGGAGCCGCGCGGGCGATCGGGCTGCTGCGCGAGCACGGAATCGAGCTTCGCCCGTCGTGGATGCCGTTCACCCCCTGGACGACGCCCGGCGACGTGGTAGAGATGCTCGACTTCGTCGCCGAGCACGACCTCGTCGGCAACGTCGATCCCGTCCAGTACACGATCCGCCTGTTGCTCCCCGAAGGATCGCTGCTGCTCGAGCACCCCGACATGCGCCCGCAGCTCGGCGGCTACGACGCCGAGCGGCTCAGCTACAGGTGGACCCCGGTCGACCCCGACAGCGACCGCCTCCAGGCCCGCCTCGCGGCGCTGGTCGAGCAGAGCGCGGCGGGCTCCGAGCCGATCCTCGAGACGTTCGTGAAGGTGCGTGCGGCGGCGCTCGCAGCGGCCGGGCGGCAGCCGTCGCCGGGCGGCCGCGCGGAGCCGATCCTCGCCGGCTCGACAGAGGGGAGGCCACGGCTCACCGAGCCGTGGTTCTGCTGAGCGGAGCCCACCGAGGGCCAGTTTGGCCCTCTCGACGACATCTAGCCGACCGACCTTGGACGGGGATGAAGAGCTCGCGAGCCGCCGCTACAGCGTGATGACCTGGTCGGGCGGGCTACCCGACAGCGCTCGGTAGAGATCCGGGAAGCAGCCGACCTGCACCCCCGCCACCGCGCCACGGGGCCGGCAGTCGCCCGGCTCGCCCTCGGCGAGCGAGCGCTCGAGCGCGCACCGGTCGCACAGCATCAGCATGATCCCCTGCTCCCGCGCCAACTTGCCGAGCC
>JBLNDU010000019.1:0-4790 GCA_050261935.1 Nocardioidaceae bacterium
TTGATCTCGCCATTCGATACCAACGCAGCCCACCCGCGAGGGCTGGGCCCACGACGCGCGGCGCTCCCCCGGTGGCTCGGAGGCGCCCCGAGATCGCCCGAGGCGCCCAGCCCATCCGCTAGCGTCGCCGCCGGTGGACGTCGAGCAGGCGATCAGGACGCGCCGCACGCACAAGGCCTACGGCTCCGAGCCCGTCGACCTCCGCACGCTCGAGGCGCTGCTCGAGCTGGCCCGCTGGGCGCCCAACCACAACCTCACGAACCCGTGGCGGTTCCGCGTGCTCGGGCCGGCCACGCGCGCGCGGCTCAAGGACGCCGCCGGGCCGGAGGCGGCCGCAAAGCTCGACCGGGCGCCGACGCTGATCGCGGTGAGCGTGACCGAGGGCGGCGACCCGGTGCAGGACGAGGAGGACCTGTGCGCCGCGGCTGTGGCCGCCTACCTCGTGCTGCTCGGCGCGCACGCGCGCGGCCTCGCCGGCTACTGGCGTACGCCGGAGGTCCTGCGCAGCGGGGCGGGCCGCGCGGCGCTCGGGCTGCCGGACGGCGAGCGGGCGATCGCGCTGCTCCACCTCGGCCCCCCGCGCCAGGAGCGGGCGGCGCCCGAGCGGCTGCCGCCCGAGAGCTACGTGACGTTCCTGCCGTGACGCCGCGCCACGAGCCCAGCACGGCTCCCGAGCGCGCGCGCTCGGCCGCGGGCAGGGCCGCCGTGCTCGGCCGAGGCGCGCCGGCGTGAGCGCGGGCCCGACCCGCGCCGGCTCGACGCTCGTGCAGCTCTCGGACCTCCACTGCGGCTCGCCCCACTTCGTGCCGTCGCTCCTCGAGCGGGCGATACTCGAGGTGAACGAGCTGGCGCCCGACATCGTCGTCGTCACGGGCGACCTGACCGGCGACGGGCTGCGCCCGGAGTACGCGCTCGCGAGCGACTACCTCGCCCGGCTCGACTGCGAGCGGATGATCGTCATCCCGGGCAACCACGACTCGCGCAACGTCGGCTACGTGCACTTCGAGGAGCTGTTCGGCGAGCGGCGCGCCGAGCTCCACGCCGACGGCGTCTCGATCGTCGCCGTCGACTCCACCGAGCCCGATCTCGACCACGGCGTCATCGGGCGCGGCCGCTACCCGTGGATCGAGCAGCGCTTCGCCTCGCACGACGCCTACCTGCGCGTGTTCGTGCTCCACCACCACCTGCTCCCCGTGCCGGGCACGGGCCGCGAGCGAAACGTCGTGCACGACGCGGGCGACACGCTCGAGTGCCTGCTGCGCGCCGACGTGCACCTGGTCCTGTCGGGCCACAAGCACGTGCCCTACGCCTGGCGGCTCGAGGACCTGTTCGTGGTCAACGCCGGCACGGTCTCGACGAGCCGGCTGCGCGGCAGGACGAAGCCCTGCTACAACGTCATCGAGGCGAGCCCGGAACGGGTCACGGTCTACCGCAAGCACCCGTTCCACGACCGCGACGCGCTGCTCTCCTTCGACCCGCGCACGTTCGAGTACGAGAAGGAGTCCTCGCTGCTCGGCGAGGCGGCAGGCGGGTAGGCGCCCGCACGCGCGTCCGCCCGCCCGCCACCACGCGCGGCCGACGAGCGGCGGGCGAGCGGCGGCCCACCGCCCCCGGGGCGGGGCGGCGACAATGCCCGCGTGCCGGGCGGTCCCGTCATCGCGCTGATCGACGGCGAGCACCATCCGGCGGCGGTGCGGGAGGCGCTCGACCGCCTCGAGCGCGAGCGCGGGCTCGCCGGGGTGGCGTTCTGCGGCGGCGAGGAGAAGCTGCCGCCCGGGCCGCTCGCCGAGCACTACGGCCGTCCGGTGGCCGAGCGCCCCGAGGCCGCCCTGCGCGCGCACGCGGTTCAGGCCGAGGCCGTGGTCGACCTGGCCGACGAGCCCGCCCTGCCCGCGTCGGCCAAGCTCCGGGTCGCGGAGCTCGCGCTGGCGCTCGGGCTCGCCTTCGAGTCGCCCGGGCTGTCGCTGCGCCCGCCGCGCTACGAGCGCGCGCCGTTCGCCGGGCCGACGCTCGCCGTGATCGGCACGGGGAAGCGCACGGGCAAGACGGCCGTGGCCGCGCACTGGGCGACCCTGCTCGCCGGGGCGGGCCACGAGCCGGTGATCGTCTGCATGGGCCGCGGCGGCCCGCCGCGGCCGCGCGTCGCCGGCCCAGACACCTCGCTCGACGACCTGCTCGCGATCGCCGCCGGCGGCGAGCACGCGGCGTCCGATTACCTCGAGGACGCGCTGCTCGCCGGCGTGCGCACGGTGGGCTGCCGGCGCGTCGGCGGCGGGCTCGCCGGCGAGCCCGCCGACTCGAACGTGGTCGACGGGGTGCGGCTTGCCGCGTCGCTCGATCCCACGGTGATCCTGCTCGAGGGCTCGGGCGCCTGCATCCCGCCAGTCGAGCCCGACCGCACCGTGTGCGTCGCCGGGACGGACGCCGCCGAGCCGTTCGCGGGCTGCCGGCTCGAGCGCGCCGATCTCGTGCTCGCCGCTTGCGGCGCGCCGGTCGCCGGGCTCCGCTTCGAGCTTCGCTGCGAGCCCGCCGAGCCGCTGCCCGAGGGCGCCCGCGTGGCGCTGTTCACGACCGGCGCGGAGCGCTGCGCCGACGTGCAGCCCGTCGTCGCCTCGCGCAACCTCGGCCGTCGGGCGGCGCTCGCCGCCGACCTCGAGCGGGCCGAGGCGGCGGGCTGCGACCTCTACCTGACCGAGCTCAAGGCCGCCGCGATCGAGGCCGTCGCGCCCCACGCCCGCCGCCAGGGCGCGCGCGTGGCGTTCGTGCGCAACCGCCCTGTCGCGCTCGACGGCGACCTCGACGCGGAGCTCATGGGGCTCGTGCCGTGACGAGCGAGACCGTCGTAGTCCACAGGGGACACGGCCTTCCCTTCTCGAAGGGGCTGACCGCGCAGACGCTGTCCGCCACGGGGGTGGGGCCGGAGCGAGCCTTCGAGCTCGCCCGGCTCGTGGAGCGACGGCTCGGCCTGGAGGGGCTGCGCCGGATCGACATCGCGAAGCTCCACGCGCTCACGGAGGAGGTCGTGCTGGCGGAGGAGGGCGAGGCCGCCGCCCGCCGCCTGCGCGACTGGCGCCGGCTCGACCGGCTCGAGCGCCCGCTCGTCGTGCTGATCGGCGGCACGACCGGCGTCGGCAAGTCCACGCTCGCCACCATGCTCGCCGCGCGGCTCGGCATCACGCGCGTGATCGCGAGCGACACCGTCCGGCAGGTGCTGCGCGCCTTCTTCACCCATGACGCGATGCCGAGTGTGCAGCGCTCGGCGTTCGAGGCCGGCGGGATCGACGGCTTCCGCGAGCAGGCCGTGCACGTCGAGGTCGGCACCGCGGCGATCGTCGCCCGTTCCTGCTCGGAGGGCCAGCCGGTGCTCCTCGAGGGCATCCACGTGGTGCCGGGGGCGCTGCCGGAGGCCGTGAGGGAGGCCTGCGTGGTCGTCGAGGCGCTCGTGACGGTCAGCGACGAGGAGCTCCACCGCGGCCACTTCTCGCTTCGCCGCGGGCGGCCGCCCGGGCGCTACCTCTCCGGCTTCGGTGAGATCCGCCGGCTGCAGGAGCACCTCGTGGGCTGCGCTCTCGCGGCCGGCGTGCCGGTGATCGACAACTCGGACGCCCACGCGACGCTCGGGCGGCTGATGGGCCTCGTGCTCGACGCGGTCGCGCGGTCGGGCGCCCGACAGGCCCGTTAGGGTTCCCCGCCTCATGGCAGTGCTGCAGCGCACCGAGCTCGAGCAGAGCCCGCTGGCCGACCTTCACGCGATCGCGTCGGAGATAGGCCTCGAGGGCTTCCGCAGGCTGCGGCGCGACGACCTGATCGGTGCGATCCTCGAGGCGCAGGGCGCCGAGGCGCCCGAGGCGGAGGTCGAGCGGCCCGCCGAGGCCGCCGGCGTGGAGGAGGCCGCCGAGGCCGCCGCGGCCGAGCCGGCGGAGGGGGCCGGCGTGGACGAGGCCGCCGAGGCCGCCGGCGTGGAGGAGGCCGCCGAGGTCGCCGCGGTGGAGGGGGCGCCCGAGGCCGCCGCGGACGAGGCGGCCGAGGCGGACGTCGAGGAGGCCACCGAGGCCGGCATGGCGGAGGAGGCCGACGTCGACGACGACGTGACCGAGGCCGGCACGCCCGAGGCACCGCCGGAGGAGCGCCCCGCCCCGGAGCGCGAGGAGCCCGCCGAGGAGCAGCTCGTCGCCGGCGTGCTCGACGTGCTTCCGAACGGCAGCGGCTTCCTGCGGCTCGAGCCGGCCGGCCACTCGCGCGGCGACGTCTACGTCGCCCCGGCTCAGATCAGGCGCTGCGAGCTGCGCCCGGGCGACGAGGTGGCCGGGCCGGTGCGCCCGCCCCGCCGCGGCGAGCGCCATCCCTCGCTCGTCCGCGTCGCCGAGGTCAACGGCCGCGAGCCCGAGCCGCCCGAGCAGCGACCGAGGTTCGACGAGCTCACCCCGGTGTTCGCCACGGAGCGGCTCCCGGCGCCGGCCACGCTCGAGGGCGTGGCGCTCGGCAGGGGCTCGCGCGTCACGATCGCCGGGCCGCCCGGGGCTGGGGCCAGCTCGCTGCTGCACGAGCTGGCGGCCGCGCTCGTGGGCGGTGACGGGCTCGCCCTGCAGGTCGCGCTCGTCGGCGCTCGCCCGGAGGAGGTCACCGAGTGGCTGCGCGAGCCCGGCGTGTCGGTCGTGGGGGGCTCGTTCGACCGCTCTCCCGACGCCCAGGCGCAGGCGGTGGAGCTCGCGGTCGAGCGCGCGAAGCGGCAGGCCGAGCGCGGCGGGCACGCCGTCGTCCTGGTCGACTCGCTGGCCGGGCTGCCGCCG
>JBLNDU010000020.1:0-3668 GCA_050261935.1 Nocardioidaceae bacterium
GCGCACGGCCTGGCGCCCGGGCCGGGCCCGCCGCCCGTGCCGCGCGTCGCGCTCGTGATCCTCGACGGTTGGGGGCTCGCGCCGCCGGGGCCCGGCAACGCCGTGGAGCAGGCGCGGACGCCGGTCTTCGACGAGCTCTGGTCGAGCTACGCGCACTCGCAGCTCACCGCCTGCGGGCGGGCGGTTGGGCTGCCGGACGGCCAGATGGGGAACTCGGAGGTCGGTCACCTCAACCTCGGCGCCGGCGCCGTCGTCAAGCAGGACCTGATGCTCATCGACGAGGCCGTGGAGAGCGGCTCCTTCTTCGAGAACGAGGCGCTCAGGGCCGCCTGCGCCGCCGCCCGCGAGTCGGGTCGCCTTCACCTCATGGGCCTGGTCTCGGGCGGCGGCGTGCACGCGAGCATGGACCACCTGCGCGCGCTCGTCGAGCTGGCCCGCCGCGAGGAGGTGCCGGACGTGGTCGTGCACGTCTTCACCGATGGCCGTGACACCGCTCCCGAGTCGGGCGCGGGCTACGTCGCCGAGGTCGAGGGCTGGCTGCGCGAGGCCGGCAACGCGCGCGTCGGCACGGTCAGCGGGCGCTACTGGGCGATGGATCGCGACCGGCGCTGGGACCGCACGAAGAAGGCCTGGGACGCGATCGTCCACGGGCGCGCCGAGACGCCGCGCGCCGACTCCGGCGAGGCCGCCATCCGCGCGTCGTACGAGCGCGGCGGGACGGACGAGTTCATCGAGCCGACGCTGGTCGGCGAAGAGGGGCGCATCCGCAACGGCGATGCGGTCGTCTACTTCAACTTCCGGCCCGATCGCGCCCGGCAGCTCACGCGCGCGCTCGGCGAGCAGGACTTCGGCGAGTTCGACCGCGGCGAGGCGCCGCGCGTCCACCTCACCACGCTCACCGAGTACCGCGAGGGGTGGGCCTACCCGGTCGCCTTCCTCCCGCACAATCCCCAGACGACGCTCGCCACGGTGCTCGAGGAGCGCGGCATCGACCAGCTGCACGTCGCCGAGACCGAGAAGTACGCCCACGTCACCTACTTCTTCAACGGCGGCGACGAGCACGCGCACCGCGGCGAGGAGCGCTGCCTCGTCGACTCGCCGCGCGACGTGCCGACCTACGACTACAAGCCCGAGATGAGCGCCCGGGCGGCCGCCGAGGTGTTCGTCGAGCGCTGGCGCGGCGGCGACTACGGCTTCGGGATCATCAACTTCGCGAACCCCGACATGGTGGGGCACACGGGCGTTATCCCGGCGGCCGTCAAGGCCGTCGAGACCGTCGACAGCTGCCTCGCCGAGGTCGTGCGGGCCGTCCACGAGAGCGGCGGCGCCTGCATCGTCACGGCCGACCACGGCAACGCCGACGAGATGCTCGAGCCCGACGGCAGCCCCGACACGGCCCACTCGCTCAACCCCGTGCCGATCATCGTCACGGCGGCCGTCGAGGCGGTCCACGACGGCGGCGTCCTCGCCGACGTGTCGCCCACCGTGCTGGCCCTGCTCGGGATCGACCGGCCGGCCGCGATGACGGGCCGGCCGCTCGTCTAGGCCGGATCCGCCGCCCCGCGCCAGGCCGCGACCACGCCGTCTCCGTCCAGCGCCGCGGAGGCGGTCGCGGCCGCGCGTCGGCGAACGGGCTAAAGTTGACACTCCCAGACTTAGGTTTTATCCTAGGCGACGCAGTAATCGACCGGAGGTGACGACATGGCACTCCTGATGAGGCCGGAACCGTTCTCCCAGGAGATCAACCGTCTCTTCAACACCCTCTTCGACGCCGGCGAGGCCGGCGGCGAGCGCCGCTGGGTACCGGCGATGGACCTCACCGAGGCGGACGACCACTTCGAGCTGAAGGCGGACCTGCCCGGCATGGACCAGGGCGACGTCTCGATCGAGATCCAGGACGGCACGCTCACCGTGTCGGGTGAGCGCAAGTCCGAGCACGAGGCCCGCGAGGGCGGCTTCTACAGGCTCGAGCGCTCGTTCGGGCGCTTCAGCCGCTCGCTGTCCCTTCCCGAGGGCGTGAACCCCGAGGCCGTGACGGCGGAGTTCGACCGCGGCGTGCTCACGGTTCGGATCCCGAAGCCCGAGGAGCGCAAGCCGCGCCGGGTGGCGATCAAGCCGGGCGACGGCACGCCGGCCGTCGAGGGCACCGCGACCGAGAAGTAGCAGGCGGAGAGACGGAACCGCGAGGCGGGCGCCGCGAGGCGCCCGCTTCACTTTCGGGCATGCCGTTCGAGATCGAGGCGCACGACGGCTCGGCCCGCGCGGGCGTGCTGCGCACGCCGCACGGCGAGGTCCGCACGCCCGCCTTCGTGCCGCTCGCCACGACGGGCACGGTGAAGACGCTGAGCGCCTCGGAGGTCGCCGGGCTCGGCTACGAGATGGTGCTCGGCAACACGTTCCACCTCCTGATCCAGCCGGGCGTCGAGCACGTGCGGGACATGGGCGGCCTGCACGAGTTCATGGGCTGGCGGCGGCCGATCATCACCGACTCGGGCGGCTACCAGGTCTTCTCGATGGGCCATGGCTCGGTGGCCGAGGAGATCAAGCGGCGGAGGCGCCCGCTCCGGGCGGCCGAGCGCTCGTCCGGGAGCGGAGGCTCGTTGATGCTCTCGATCGACGAGGACGGCGTGCGCTTTCGCTCCTACCTCGACGGTCGCGAGCGGTTCATGGGCCCCGAGACGTCGATGGAGGCCCAGGCTCTGCTCGGCTCGGACGTGGCGCTCGCCTTCGACGAGTGCACGCCGTTCCACGCCGAGCGCGGCTACACGCTGCGGTCGATGCGCCGCACCCACCGGTGGCTCGACCGCTGCCTCGCCTGGCACGCGGAACGCGCGCCCGAAGGGCAGCTGCTGTACGGGATCGTCCAGGGCGGCGTCCACGAGGACCTGCGCGCCGAGTCGTCCGCCTACGTGGCCGCAGCGCCGGTCGACGGCGTGGCGATCGGGGGCTCGCTCGGGCGCGACAAGGAGCAGATGGCAGAGGTGGTGGGCTGGGCCGTGCGGGGGCTGCCCGAGGGGCGCCCGCGTCACCTGCTCGGGATCGGCGACGTCGACGACATCGTGCGCGCCGTGGCGATGGGGCTCGACAGCTTCGACTGCGCCACCCCGACCAGGCTCGCCCGCCACGGCACCGCGCTCGTCCCGGACCCGGCGCGGCGCTGGCGGCTGGACCTCGAGCGGAGCGCCTCGCGCGCGAGCCGCGAGCCGATCGCCGAGCGCTGCCCCTGCCCGGCCTGCCGCGAGCACACGCGCGCCTACCTCCACTACCTGTTGCGCGCGGGCGAGGTCACCGGCATGCGGCTCGTGACGCTTCACAACCTCACCTTCATGGCGGAGCTGATGCGCGGCCTGCGCAGCGCGATCGTGGCGGGCGACTACGCCGCCCACGCGCGCCGGGTGCTCGCCGGCGAGGCTCCGTAGGGTCCGCTAGCGGGAGTTGCGGTCGAGGAACTGGCGGATGCCGTCGATCTGCTCGCGCACCGCCCCCTTGTCGACCGGCTGCACGGTCTGACCGCCGCCGTCGTTGGCCGACAGCAGGGCAATCGCCACCGCCGCTATCACCGCGAGCGCCGCCACGAAGGCCAGGAACGCCACGAGGCGCCGGCGTCGCGCGCCCGTCGCCGGTGCGCGCTCTTCCGCGCCGCGCCGCGCCGCGCGCGCGGGCTCGGG
>JBLNDU010000021.1:0-8796 GCA_050261935.1 Nocardioidaceae bacterium
CGCCCCGACCTCCCGCACCGCCCGAGCGTGATCGCCGGACCGACCTGCGACTCGATCGACGTCGTGGCCGAGCGCGCGCCGATGCCCGCGATGGCCTGCGGCGACCTCGTCGTGACGCCGATGATCGGCGCCTACAGCTGGGCGTCGGCGACCGACTTCAACTCGCTGAGGCGGGCGAAGGTTGTCGTCGCCGACTGACCCGGGCCGGCCGGGCAGCCACCCGGGCGACGCGGGGCTGCGCACGCGTCCTGCTCGGGGCGCCGCCCGGCACGGGCCGCCCTAGGCCGGCCCGTGGTGGCGCTGACGCTCGCGCTCGCCGCGAGCGTGGCCTGGGGCTCGTCCGACTTCCTCGCGGGCGTCAAGGCGCGCAACGTCGCCGTGCTTACCGTGCTGCTCGTGTCGCAGGCCGCGGGCCTGACCGCGGTGCTGGCCGCGCTCGCGATCGTCGGCACGGGGACGCCGACCGCTGCCGCGGCCGCGTTCGCGGCGCTGGCCGGCGCCGCCGACGTGGCCGGCTTCGCCGCGCTCTACCGCGGCCTCGCGATCGGGTGCATGTGCATCGTCGCGCCGATCTCGGCTGCGGCCGCAGTGGTGCCGCTCGCCATCGGTGTCGCCGCGGGCGACGCGCTCGGTGCCGCACAGGCGCTTGCGGTGGCGCTCGTCGTGGGCGGCGTCGCGCTCGCCGCCTGCGAGCGGGCCGCCGAGGGCGGCGGACGACGACGCGTCGCGGCCGGCACGTGGCTCGGGCTGCTCGCCGCGCTCTGCTTCGGGGCCTTCTTCGTCGGCATGGACGCCGCGGCGGACGCGGGGGCGCTCGTCGCCGTCGCGCTCAGCCGCACGAGCGCGGTCACCCTGCTGCTGGCGGCGACGCACGCCCGTCGCCGCAGCTCGCGTCCCGTCGGCACGGACCTTCCCGCGCTCGTCGCCGTCGGATTGCTCGACGCGTTGGCCAACGTGCTGTTCGCCGCCGCGCTGGCGCAGGGCCTGGTTGGCATCGTGTCCGTGCTCGGCTCGCTCTACCCGCTCACGACGGTCGCGCTCGCGAAGCTCGTGCTGAGCGAGCGCACGACGCGCGGCCAGGCCGTCGGCGTCAGCGCCGCGCTGCTCGGCGTCGCGCTCATCACCGCGACGGGCGCGTGAGGCGAGACCGGCGCGGCGGCGCGCAGGCCGCCCAGATGGAGGCACCGCTGCGATGCGCCGTGGCTCCCAGGATCGACCGGCAGGGGGCGGTCGGGGATGATCTCGGTCATGCCGATCGCTCCGACGACGGCCCAATCGTGGCTCCTCCTGCCACCGCTCGACCTGCCGCTCACGCTGCGACTGGAGAACGGACGCTTCGGCTCGCTCCGCCCGGGGGCGCTCGACGAGCCGCCCCCGTGCTCAACGGACCAGGCCATCCCGGCCGACGACCCGTCCAATCCGACCGGCGGCGACGTCTTCTACGTCAACCAGATCCACGAGGCGGTCGACCTCGCCGCCTCGCCCGGCGACTGCGTCTTCGCGGCCTACAGCGGGCGCGTGGTCGAGGTGGACGCCAACCCGGCCGGGACGAAGGGCAACGTGACCATCGACCACCATCCCGAGGGCTTCGGCTTCGTCACGAAGTACAACCACGTCACCGACATCCAGGTCGCGGACGGCGACTTCGTTCAAAAGGGCAGTCCGTTCGCGGCGGTCTCCGCCGAGCCGGAGGAGCCCCACCTGCACTTCGAGCTGTGGGCCGTCGTCGACAGCGCTACGACGGCGGCATCGTGGCCGGGCGACGGCGATCTGGTGCCGGTCGACCCGACCCGGGCCCTGTACTCGTGGGAGCAGCGCACGGCCGACGACGCCGAGCTCGGCGGTGGCGCGCTGGCGCCCGGGTCGATTGGCGTGGTGCGGCAGCACGGCGTGCCGTTCTTCTCGGCGACGCTCGGGTCGTCCACCGTTCACGTGCCGATGTACGAGCCGCTGAGCGCCGACGAGCGCTTGCTCATCGACCTCCTTCGCGACGCCTACGGCAACCGGGACGTCACAGCGCGCTTCCGAACGTCGTCGTTCTGGGGCCTCGACGTGGTCACCCAGGTGGAGCTGACGTAGATCCATCGCACGGCCGGATCCGCGCGGCGGGGGCGTCGCCGCGCGCGGCCGCCACACTGAGCGGATGGGTGAGGCGGAGCTCCTCATCGTCGGGCTGCTCGTGGCGGTGGCGGGCCTGAGCGCGCTCGCGCGCTGGCTGTCGATCCCCTACCCGATCGTGCTCGTGGTCGGCGGCGCGCTGGTCGGCTTCGTGCCCGGGCTGCCCGAGGTGCGGCTCGACCCCGAGGTCGTGCTCGTCATCTTCCTGCCGCCGCTGCTCTACGGGGCCGCCTTCTTCGCCAACCTGCGTGACATCCGCGCGAACCTGCGCGGGCTCACGCTGTCGACCGTCGGGCTCGTGCTGGCAACCATGGGCGCGGTCGCGGTCGTGGCGCACGAGGTCGTGCCCGGCCTGCCGTGGGCGGCCGCCTTCGCGCTCGGCGCGGTCGTCTCGCCTACCGACCCGCTCGCCGGCGCCACGATCATGCGCCGGCTCGGCGTGCCGCGCCGGCTCGTGAGCGCCACGGAGGGGGAGGGGCTGTTCAACGACGCCACCGCGCTCGTGGCCTACAAGGTCGCCGTCGCCGCGGTCGTGAGCGGCAGCTTCTCGCTCGCGGACGCCGGCCTGCGCTTCGTGGCCGGCGCCGTCGGAGGCGTGGCGATCGGCCTGGCGGTGGGCTGGGTGATCGCCGCGATCCGGGCGCGCACCGCCGACGCCCAGGTGAGCATCACGATCTCGCTGCTGAGCGGCTACGCCGCCTTCGTCCCGGCCGACGTGCTCGGCGCGTCGGGGGTCCTGGCCGCCGTCACGACCGGCATCTACATGGGCGTGCGCGGACCGCGGATCATCCCGGCGCGCACGCGGCTGCAGGGCTTCTTCGTCTGGGACATCCTCGACTTCCTGATCAACGCGACGCTGTTCGTGCTCGTCGGGCTGCAACTGCGGGCGGTCGTGGACGAGCTGAGCGGCCGCTCGGCGGCGACGCTCGCGGGCTACGCGCTGGCGGTCAGCGCGACCGTGATCGTCATGCGGCTGGTGTGGTTCTTCACGGTGCCGTACCTGATCCGGCTGCTCGACCGGCGCGCGCGCCAGCGCGCCCGCCGCGTCGGCGCCCGCCCCCGGCTGGTGATCGCCTGGAGCGGCATGCGCGGCGCGGTCTCGCTCGCCGCGGCGCTGGCGCTGCCGCTCAGCACGGACGCCGGCGCCCCGCTGCCGGAGCGCGATCTGATCATCTTCCTCACCTTCGCCGTGATCTTCTCGACGCTCGTCGTGCAGGGCCTGTCGCTGGCGCCGCTGATCCGCTGGCTCGGGATCGGCGACGACGGCGTGGACGACGAGGAGGAGCTCCGCGCCCGGCTCGCGGCGACAAAGGCGGCGCTCGGGCAGAGCTCGACGCGCTCGCCCAGGAGGACTGGACGCGCGACGAGACCGTCGAGCGCATGCGCGGCCTCTACTCGTATCGCAAGCGGCGCCTCGCCGCGCGCGCCGGCAAGATCGAGGACGACGGCTACGAAGACCGCTCGCTGGCCTACCAGCAGATGCTGCAGGCGGTGCTGGCCGCGCAGCGCGACGCCCTGATCCGTCTGCGCGACGAGGGCGTCATCTCGAACGAGGTGATGAACCGCGTGGTGCGCGAGTTCGACCTCGAGGAGTCGCGGCTCGAGATCTGACCCGTCGGGCCGGCGCGGGGACCGCCGGGCGCTCACGCGCGGCGCTGTTCAGCCGGCGCGCAGCGAGTCGAGCAGGTCGCGCCAGTCGCGCTCGACGCTCGCGAGCGGGCGGCCGAAGGCCGACCCGATCAGCGCGCCGGGCGGGCCGTGGAGCCGGCGCGTGGCGAGCGCGGCGGCCGCCCGCGGGCCGGCCTCGTGCTCGAGCAGGGCGAAGATGGTGCCGCCGAGCAGCAGCGCGTCGCGCGGCGCGGGCGGGAAGTCCGGCCGGGCGCCCTCGTGCAGGCGCCGCACGACCGCCGCGCGCAGGTGGCGGACCTGGCCCGCGAGGTGCGTGGCGGCGCCCTCGGCGAGCCACGCCCAGCGCAGGTAGCGCGCGAACGCGGCGGGCCGAAACGGCGGCGGCAGGTCGCGGCTGTTGGCGCCCACCACGACGTGCGCGTACTCGTGCCGCGCCGCGCGAAGCAGCGCCCGCCGCGACCCCGGAGCGCCCGAGGCGCGGCGCTCGAGCGCCGCCGGCGACAGCACGTGGATCTCGCGGCTCGAGAACCAGCCGCAGAAGTAGCGCCGGCTCGCGGGCGCCGCGACGAGCCGCGCCACCGGCAGCCAGGGCTGGGCGAGCGCGAGCATCAGCGGGCGCGGGTGCAGCACGACCGTCACGTCGTAGGGCGTGCGCTCGAACAGCGGCTCGAGCTCGACCCGGAACGCCTCGAGGTCGTCGAGCACCCTCGCGGCCGCGTCGACGTCGGCGTCGTCGTGGCGCGCCGCGAAGGAGAGCGACTGCGACTCGACCCAGGCCACGCGCGGTCGCTCTGCCGGACCGGGCGGCGCGCGGCCTCGCGGCTATGCCAGCGCCGGCAGGGCGTCCGAGGCGATCGACTCGATCTCGGCCGCGGCCCGCTCGAACTCCTCGTCGGAGAGGACGGGCGTGCCCTCGAACGGGAGCTCGCGCTGGAGCTCGATCCAGGAGCGGCAGCCGTGGTACTCGGGGCGGACCTTGACCGTCACGGGACGCGGGATGCGATAGCTCCTCAGCACGATCACGTGGAGCGGGTGGCGCCGCTTCCACGCGAGCCGCTTCTCGGCGTAGTCGGTCGTCCAGATGTAGTAGGGGGAGAGGGCGTCGATCGCGCGCGGGTCCGTGATGAGGTAGCTCGCCGCGACCTCGGCCCACGCGCGGATGCGTACGCGCTCGGGCTGCTCGATGCCGCCGTCCTGGGTGAGCGCCTCCACGGGCGGCTCGCCATCGGGCCAGACGCCCTCCTCGAGCGCGCGGCCGAGCTCGGGCAGGTGCGACTGGCGCACGAGGTCGTTGCGCTGGTGGTCGAAGGTCGGGTACAGGAAGAAGCGGTCGTGCTCGATCTCGAAGTGCTTGTTCTCCTCGCGGATCCCGCCCTTGCGCAGGGTGAGGAGCTGCTCGCCCTCGGCGAGCGCGCGCACGGTCACAGCCCACTCCTTGAAAGCAACTGGCATAGGTAAGGGAACCTCCGTTCCGGGCCCTGGCGAGCGCCGCCCCGGGTCGGCACGGGACGGGCATTTTGCCCAATCGCCTGCCCCTTTTCAAGCGCGCGCTCCGTGACGCCGCGCACGCATTCCCGCTCCCGGAGCGGGATCCCGCCGGCGCCCCGGCGGCTCAGGCGGGCGCGACCGCCTCGGCGACCGTCACGACGGCGGCGAAGTCGTCCTCGCCGTGGCCGGCCCCTGCGGCGCGTGCGTAGAGGCGCTCGGCGAGCTCCGCCAGCGGCAGCTCGACGCCGAGGGCGCGCCCCTCGGCGAGGCAGTGACGCACGTCCTTCAGCATGTGCTCGAGCTTGAACAGCGGCTCGAAGTCGTGCTCGAGCATCGGCCGCGCCTTGAGGTCGAGCATGGTGGAGGCGCCGGCCCCGGCCCGCATCACCTCGACGACCTTGTCGAGCTCGAGGCCCGCAGCGCGCGCGAGCACGAGCGCCTCGGCGAGCGCCGCGGCGTTCATCGCCGCCACGACGTTGTTCACGAGCTTCGTCATCGAGCCGTGCCCCTGCGGACCGACGTGGAGCACGAGCCGGCCCATCGACTCGAGCAGCGGGCGCGCGCGGAGGAAGGCGGCGGCCTCGCCGCCGACCATGATCGTGAGCGTGGCGTCCTCCGCCTTCGGGCGCGAGCCGGTGACGGGCGCGTCGAGGAACGGCACGCCGAGCCGTTCGAGCCGCTCGCCGATCGCGCGGCTGCGCGTCGGGGCGATCGTCGACATGTCGATGCAGAGGACGCCGGGCGCCAGTGCGGCCGCCGCTCCGTGCTCGCCGAACAGGACGGCCTCCACCTCGGGTGCGTCCGGAACCATCGTCACGAGCGCGTCGGCGCCGGCGGCGGCGCCGGCCGGGGTGGGGGCGGCGTGGGCGCCGTGCTCGGCGGCGAAGCGCTCGACCTTGGCCGGCGTGCGGCTCCAGACGCGCAGCCCGTAGCCGGCCCCGGCCAGGTTGCGCGCCATCGGGCCGCCCATGATGCCGAGGCCGAGGAACGCCACCGTGCGGATCTCAGTCGGGTCTGCCATGTCCTCCACCTCCAGGGGTCTCGATGCGAAGCCGGTCGCCGGGGCGAAGCGCGCCGCTCGCCTTCGACGGCAGCGGCGTGCCGTTCACGCTGTTCCTACCCGGCGCGCCCGGCGCGCCGCCGTCCGCGCCCGGCGGCGCGTGGCGGCGACGCTCAGTGATCAGCGAGAAGCGCATCTCCTCGAGCGCCTCGAGCTCGCGCACGACGCCGTCGCCGCCGTGGAAGCGTCCCGCGCCGCCCGAGCCGCGCCGCACCGCGTACTCCACCGCGCGCAGGGGGAACTCGAGCTCGAGCGCCTCGATCGGCGTGTTGAGCGTGTTCGACATCGCCACGTGAACGGCGCTCGGGCCGTCGGCGTCCGGGCAGGCGCCCTGGCCGCCGCCGAGCGTCTCGTAGTAGGTGAACTCGTCGTTTCCGAGCGTGAGGTTGTTCATCGTGCCCTGCCCGAGCGCGCGCCCGAACGCGGCCAGCACCAGGTCGGCGACGCGCGAGGAGGTCTCCACGTTGCCGGCGGCCACGGCCGCCGGCGGCTCCGCGTTCAGCAGCGTGCCGGCCGGCGCCAGGACCGTGAGCGGGCGCAGCGCGCCGGCGCAGGGCGGCACGTCGGGGTCCGTCAGCACGCGCAGCGCGAACAGGCACGCCGACAGCGTGACGGGCAGTGGGCAGTTGAGGTTGCCGTCGTGCTGCGCCGCGCTGCCTGAGAAGTCGAGCGTCAGCTCGTCGCCGCGGAGCTCGGCGCGCAGCCGGAGCTCGAGGTCCGCGCCGGCCGGCGGCTCGAGCACGTCGCGCGCCTCGCGGACGCCGTCCTCCATCTCGGCGAGCCGGGCGCGCGTTCGCCGCTCGGCGTAGTCGAGCGTGGCTCGCATGCCGGCGCGGAGCTCCCCCGGGCCGAAGCGCTCGGCGAGCGCCGCCATGCGCTCGGCGCCGGCGCGGTTGGCCGCGAGCTGGGCGCGCAGGTCGGCCTCGCGCTGGCGCGGGTTGCGCATGCGGGCCGCCAGCCCGGCGAGCGCGGCCTCGTCGAGGCGGCGCGGCGGGATCACGACGCCCTCCTCGTCGAGCGTGCGCGAGCCGGCCGGCATCGAGCCCGGCTCGCGCCCGCCCACGTCGGCGTGGTGGGCGCGCGAGGCGGCGAAGCCGAGCAGCTCCCCGGCGGCGAAGACCGGCGCGATCACGGTGATGTCGGGCAGGTGCGTGCCGCCGCGGTATGGGTCGTTGAGCACCCAGGCGTCGCCCGGCGCGTGCTCCTCGCCGAGCACGGCAGCGACCGCGTACGGCATCGCGCCGAGGTGAACCGGGATGTGCTCGGCCTGCATGACCATCTGGCCGTCGGCGTCGAACAGCGCCGTGGAGGCGTCGCGGCGCTCCTTGATGTTCGCCGAGTGCGCCGAGCGCACGAGCACGGCGCCCATCTCGTCGCAGGCCGCGCGCAGCGCGCCGAGCATCACCTGCAGCGTGACGGGGTCGAGGCCGCTCACCGGGGCCGCCCGCGCGTCCGCTCCATCAGCACCGCCTCTGCGCCGGCCTCGGCGCGCCAGCCGGGCGGCACGACGAGCGTCGAGCCCGGCAGCTCGACGACCGCCGGGCCGTCGGTGGAGCCCACGCCCGGCCCGACGACGCGCCCCTCGAGCTGCTCGTCGCCGAAGCGCATGGGGCGCGTTCCGCGCGGCTCGGCCGCCCACGGCTCGGCGGGCCGCGGCTCGGCGCCGGGGAGCGCCGCCGTGACGCGCACGGTGACGAGCTCGAGCTCGGCATCGGGGTCGGCGTAGCCGTAGCGCTCGGAGTGCGCGCGGTCGAACGATCGCCGCAGCTCGGCCGGGTCGGGCGCGAGCCCGGCGGCGACGGGGAGCTCGAACGCCTGCCCCGCGTAGCGCAGCTCGTAGCTCGCGCGGAGCTCTGCTCCCGGCTCGCCGAGCTCGCGCCGTCCCTGCTCGCCGAGTCGCCCCACGGTCGCGGCCACGCGCTCGCGCGTCAGCGCCGCGCCGCTCAGCAGCACGCTCTCCACGAGGTCGCGCCGGCGCTCCGAGACCACGAGCCCGAGCGCCGACAGGACGCCCGAGGCCGCCGGCACGACGACGCGTGACATGCCCAGCTCGTCGGCAACGGCGGCGGCGTGGAGCGGCCCGGCGCCGCCGAACGCCACCAGGGCGAGCTCGCGCGGGTCGATGCCGCGCTCCACGGTCACGACGCGGACGGCCTGCGCCATGCCGGCGCTCGCCACGCGCAGGATTCCGGCCGCCGCGTCCTGGGACGACAGGCCGAGGGACGACGCCAGTCCGCCCACGGCGCGCTCGGCCGCCGCGCGATCGAGCCGGATGCCGCCCGCGAGCGGCGACTCCGCGGCGAGGTAGCCCATCAGCAGGTTGGCGTCGGTCACCGTTGGCTCGCTCCCGCCGCGGCCGTAGGCGGCGGGGCCGGGGTCCGCCCCGGCGGAGCGCGGCCCTACGCGCAACGCCCCGCCGGCGTCGCGCCACGCCACGCTGCCGCCGCCGGCGCCGACCGTGTGCACCTCGACCATCGGCAGCGCCAGCGCGCGGCCGCCCA
>JBLNDU010000022.1:0-3529 GCA_050261935.1 Nocardioidaceae bacterium
CCTCGGCGGCGCTGCGCGCGCGGCGGCTCGAGGACGCGGAGCAGCAGGCCGGCCGGATCGTGCGCGACGCCCGCGCCCGCGCGGCCGCCCTCGCCGCCGCCATGGAGCCGAAGCGCGAGCAGACGCTCACGGAGCTCGTCGCGCTCGTGCTTCCCGACCAGGAG
Source organism: Nocardioidaceae bacterium (assembly GCA_050261935.1). Taxonomy (GTDB): domain Bacteria; phylum Actinomycetota; class Thermoleophilia; order Solirubrobacterales; family Thermoleophilaceae; genus JBLNDU01. Next base: position 165 of record JBLNDU010000022.1, read on the forward strand.
CCCGAGGGCTGACGTGCTGGTCCCGATGGCGAAGGTCCAGATCGTCGGTCGCAAGCGCGACCTCGAGGGCACGCTCGACGTGCTCCCCGGGCGGCGCCGCGTGGAGCTCGCGCCCGTCTCCCACGCCGCCCGCGCGCCGGGCGCCGACCCGGCCGCCGACGAGCGCGCCCGCCGGCGCGACCGCGCCCAGCTCCTGCTCGCCCGGCTCGACGGCCTCCTGAAGCTGGCCGCGGCGCGCCCGCAGGCCGCCTTCGGGCCCGCCCCGGCGGCGCTCGACGAGGGCGTGCTCGAGCGCGAGCTGGACGCGCTCGCCCCGCTCGTGGAGGAGCTGAGCGGCACGATCGAGGAGCTGCGCAGCGAGCAGGCCGTGCTCGGCCGCTACGTGACGCTGCTCGAGCGGCTGCTCGAGCTCGTGCCGGAGCTCCGCATGCTGGGCGACCGCGAGCTCGGCTCGCTGCGGCTCACGACCGTGGCGCTCGTGCTCGGCGCCGAGGACGAGCGCATCGTCGACCTGCTGCGCGAGGCGCTCGAGGAGCTGCTCGGCGACAGCTTCTGGCTCGTCTCGGCGCCCGTCGACGAGGGCGCGCTCGGCTGCGTCCTGCTCCACCCGCGCGAGGCGGGCGACGCCGTGAGGGAGCTGCTCGGGCAGGAGCGCATCCGCCACGTGCCGCTGCCGGAGGAGTACGTGGGGCTGTCGATCCCGGCATCGGTCGAGTCGATGCGGCGCCGCCTCGGCGAGCTGCCCCGCGAGCTCGAGCGGGCGCGCGGGCGGCTGGCCGCATACCTGGCGCCGCACGTGGTCGGCTGGCAGGTGGCCCGCTCGGCGCTCGCCGCCCGCGTCGAGCAGCTCGACGCGCTCGCGCTGGCCGGCGAGACCGAGCGCGCCTTCGTGCTCGTCGGCTGGACGCCGCGCGCCCAGGTCGGCCGCCTCGAGCAGGCGATCGAGCGCGGCCTCGGCGTGACGGTGCTGGTCGAGGAGCTGCCGTCCGGGAGGCGCGACCCCGACGCGCCCGTCCTCGTCCGCAACCGGCCGCCATCGCAGCCGTTCCAGCCGTTCGTGGCCTTCTTCGACACGCCGCGCGCGCGCTCGATCGACCCAACCGCGCTGCTCGCGCTGTTCCTGCCCCTCATGTTCGGGCTGATGGTCGGCGACGTGGTCTACGGCGTGCTGCTGCTCGTGGGCGCGGTGGCGATCCGGCGCCGCTTCGCGAGCGGCGAGCCGGTGCTGCGCAACGTCACCAGCGTGATGATCGCGAGCTCGCTGTGGGCGATCGTGTTCGGCTTCGTCTTCGGCGAGGCGCTCGGCAACCTAGGCGCCGAGCACGGCATGGAGGCGCTCTGGATCCACCGCGACTCGGAGGACGCGGTCGTCCCGCTGCTCGTGCTGGCGCTCGCGATCGGCGCCGTCCACCTCGTGCTGGGCCTCCTGCTCGGGCTCTGGCAGTCCTGGCGCGACCGCAGCCGCAGCGAGCTCGCCGCCCACGCCGGCACGCTCGTGTTCCTCGCCGGCAGCTTCGTGATCGCGGGCGTGGCCGCCGACCGGCTGCCGAGCGGCGTGATAACGCCCGCCGTCGCTGCGCTCGTCGTGGGCCTCGTGATGGTCTCCGCGACGGAGGGCGCGCTCGGGGCGATCATCGGGCCACTCGAGATGGTCGGCGCCGTCACGAACGTGCTGTCGTACCTGCGGCTCGCGGCGGTGGGGCTGGCGTCGGTCTACCTCGCGCTCGTGGCGAACGAGCTGGCCGGCGTGGGGCCCATCTGGATGGGCGTGCTGATCGCGACCCTCCTGCACGGGCTGAACCTGGCGCTGGCCGGCTTCACGCCCGCGGTGCAGGCGCTGCGCTTGCAGTACGTCGAGTTCTTCGGGAAGTTCTTCGTGGGCGGCGGACGCCCGTTTCGTCCGTTCGGGGCGCCCGAGCCGGGGCCCCAGGGAGCACTGTCGAGCTAGGGAAGGAGACGAGGATGAAGGACGGATTGATCGCCATCGGCGCCGGCCTCGCGGTGGGGCTCGCGGCGATCGGCACCGGGCTGGCGCAGGGACGGATCGGGGCCGCCGCGATGGGCGCGGTCGCCGAGAACCCGCGCCTCCTGGGTCGCGCCATCCTGTTCGTGGCGATCCCGGAGACGCTCGTGATCCTGGGCTTCGCCGTGGCCGCCATGGTGATCACCCTGCTCGGCGGCTAGGAGGGGGCGACGGTGGGGCTTGCCGAGCTGCTCGCGGCGCTCGAGGGCGACGCCCGGGAGGAGATCGAGCGCCTCGACGACGAGACGCGCCGCGAGGTCGAGCAGGTGCTGAGCGAGGCGGAGCAGCGCGCCGCCGCGGAGGAGCGCGAGCGGCTGCGCAGCGAGGAGCGCAAGCTCGCCGCGGAGGCGACCACGGTGCTGAGCCGTGCGCGCCGGGACGCCGGGCGGATCCTGCGCGACGCCCGCGAGGCGCTCTTCCTCGAGGCGCTCGACGACCTGCGCGCGCGGCTGGCGCGCGTGCGCGAGCAGCCCGGCTACCACGACCTCCTGCGCCACCTGATCGTGGAGGCGCTCGAGGCGCTGCCCGCGAACGTGCTGCTCGAGCTGCGCATCGACGCGCGCGACGAGGCGCTCGCGATGCAGATCGTGCGCGAGCTCGGTCGCATGGACGTCGAGGTGTCCGCCGAGCTCGAGATCTGGGGCGGCATCGAGCTCGCCACGGATGACGGCCGGCTCGTGCGCAACACGATCGAGGAGCGGCTCGCGAACGCGGAGACGGCGCTGCGCCTCCGGCTCGCCACCGCGCTCGACGGCCCGGAGGCCTGAGGGCGGCGCCGTGGCGCAGTTCGAGTACGGCAACGCCCGGCTCCGCGTCCGCAAGGCGGCGCTGCTCGGCGCGGACGACTACGCGCGGCTCGTGGGCGTGAGCGTCGACGAGCTGCTCGGCGCGCTCAGCCGCACGCCCTACGGGCCCGACGTCGAGCGCGTGCTGCCCGGGCTGAGCGGCCTGCGGCGGCTCCATGCCGCCATCCGCACCCACCTCGCCCGCGTGCTGGGCGAGATGCGCTCCTTCTACGCCGGAGGCGCCGGCGAGCTCGTCGACCTCCTGCTCTCGCGCTGGGACCTGCTCAACCTGCTCACGCTCGTCCGCGGGCAGGCGAGCCGCATCCCGGCCGAGGACGTGCTCGACGGCATCGTGCCGCTCGGCGCGTTCGACGACGCCGCCGCCCGCGAGGTGGCGCGGCAGCGCGAGTTCGCGAGCGCCGTGCAGCTGCTTGCGGCCTGGCGGCTGCCGACCCCGCAGCTGGCCGACGCGCTGCTGGCCGCCTGGCCCGACTACGAGCGCACTGGCGACCTGCCGGCGCTCGAGACGGCGCCCACCGACGCCCACGGACGGCGGC
>JBLNDU010000023.1:0-3818 GCA_050261935.1 Nocardioidaceae bacterium
ATGAGCACGTCGTCGGCGTTGCCGGCCTGAAGGCGGAGGCTCACCCAGCGGTCGGCCGGCCGCACCGGGTGCACGACGTGGCGGCGACCCGGCGCTATCTCCCACCCCGCGCGCCGCAGCCGCAGCCCGAGGTCGGCGTCCTCGCGGTAGGCGCGACGGAAGCGCTCGTCGAAGCCGCCCACCGCGGCGAGCGCCGCGCGGCGGTACGCCATGTCGGCGGTCGCCCAGCGCGCGCGCTCGAGGGCCGCCGTGTTGCGCTCCCAGTCGGTCGGGCGGCGGCCACGCGGCAGCGGCACGACGATCCGGCCCTGGCTTCCCGCGACCCGCTCGCCGACCGCGACGAGGTCGGCGACGAGCGCCGCGCGCCAGCCGGGCGGGGGCTCCACGTCATCGTCGAGGAACGACACCCAGTCCGCCTCGGCGGCCCGCCAGCCGCGGTTGCGGGCGGCCGCCGGACCGCGCCCGTCGCCGCGTAGGACGGTGACGCGCGGATCGCCGGCGGCGGGGCCGAGCGGAAGGGCGGCCTGGTTGCGCGCGGAGCGAGCCGACCGCTCGGGGCGGTCGTCGACCACGATGACGCGGCGCGGCGGCGGGCCGCCGTCACGGAGCAGCGCCTCGAGCAGGCGCGCGAGCGACGCCCGGCCGGTGGTGGGGATCACGACGTCGAACGTCATGGGGCCACCGCCTCGGCCGACGCCGGTCGCGCCGCCGCGCCGGACGTCCGCGTCCCAGCCGCCCTCGACAGCGGCCGCGCGGCCTCGGACCCCGCCCTGCGCACGAGGAAGGGGCCCATCACGAGCGCGTCGATCGGCGCCGACCCGAAGCACTCGAGCGCGTCGCGCGGATCGTCGACCATGGGGCGCCCGGCCGTGTTGAGGCTGGTGTTGACGACCAGGGGCACGCCGGTGCGGCGCTCGAACGCCTCGAGCAGCCGCGCGACGAGCGGCTCGCGCCGTGCGTCGACGGTCTGCACGCGGGCGGTGCCGTCCACGTGGACGACCGCCGGGATGCGCTCGCGCCAGCCCGGGGCGACGGAGTGGGTGAAGAGCATGTAGGGGCTCGGGAGCGGCCCGCCTCGGAAGATCGCGGGCGCGCGCTCGGCCAGCACCATCGGCGCCACCGGGCGGAACTGCTCGCGGCCCTTGACCTCGTTGAGGCGCTCGACGTTGCCGGGGTCGCGCGGGTCCGCGAGCAGGCTGCGGTGCCCGAGCGCGCGCGGGCCGAACTCGGAGCGCCCCTCGAACCAGGCGACGACCCCGTTGCGCGCGAGGATCGCGGCCGCGGCGTCGGCGACGTCGTCGGGACGCTCGTGCACCACGCCCGCGCCCGTGAGCCCGGCGGCCAGCGCGTCGTCGTCGAAGCCTCGGCCGAGCGCGGCGGTTCTCATCGGCTCCGCGACCGCCCCGAGCTCGTGCGCCACATAGAGCGCGGCGCCGAGCGCCGTCCCGGAGTCGCCCGCGGCCGGCTGGACCCATACGTCCTCGAACGGGCCCTCGCGCCAGATCCGCGAGTTGGCCACGCAGTTGAGCGCCACGCCGCCGGCCATCGCGAGGCGGCGCTCGCCCGTGCGCTCGTGCAGCCAGGAGGCGAGCTCGAGCAGCACCTCCTCGAGCCGGTGCTGCACGCTCGCCGCGAGGTCCGCGTGACGCTCGTCCCAGCCCTCCTCGCGCTCCACGGCCGGGGCGAACCGGGACCAGTCGAGCGGCTCGGCGCGGAAGCCGCCGTCGTCCGTCGTGTGCACCCGCTCGCGGAGCGCGTCGAGGAAGGCCGGCTCCCCGTACGACGCGAGCGCCATCACCTTGTACTCGTCGGAGGCGCGCCGGAAGCCTAGGTGCGCCGTGAGGCTCTCGTAGACGAGCCCGAGCGAGTGGGGCAGGCGCTGGGCCGCGAGCGTCTCGAGCTCGCCTCCGCGGGCGCGTCCGGCGAGGTGCGACGCCGTCTCGCCGCGCCCGTCGACCACGAGCACCGCGAAGGAGTCGAACGGGGCCGCGAGGTACGCCGAGGCGGCGTGCGCGACGTGGTGAGGCACGTAGCGCACCTTCTCCGGCTCGAGCCTCGGCAGCGCGGTCCTCAGGAAGAGCGGCGCCCGCTCGACGTAGAGCGTGCGCAGGCCCTCCCAGACGTTCGCCGTCACGTCGCCGTCGCGCGGCGGCGCGAGCGCCGGGTCGTAGGAGTAGGCGACGGCGTCGAGCTCGGCGGCCGAGACGCCGGCGTGCTCGAGGCACCAGCGCGCCGAGCGCTCGGGCAGCTCCCAGGTCGAGAAGGCGACCGGCTCCTTGCCGTGCTTGCGGCGGCTGAAGCGCTCCTCCTCGGCGGCGGCGAGCATGCACCCGTCCTCGACCAGCGCCGCGGCGGGGTCGTGGAAGACGGCGTTCACTCCTAGGACTCGAGTCGGCACCGAGGCGCTCCTGCGTCCGGGGTCGAGGGGGCCGCCTCCCGCGGCGGCCGACCGAATCTGATAACCGGGCCCCACTTACCTCGGACGTCGCTCGAGAAACACTCTCTTTCCCCTCACTTACGGGCTTAACTTCACCCCGCGATGACGGAGGAGACGCGCGAGCGCTGGCAGGCGGCCCGCCGCGTGCTGTGCGTGCGGCTCGACACGATCGGCGACGTGCTGATGACGGGGCCGGCCATCCGGGGCCTCAAGGAGCAGCGCGCGGACCGGAGGGTGAGCCTGCTCACCTCGCGCGCGGGGGCGGCGGCGGGCCGGCTCCTGCCGGGCGTGGACGAGGTGATCGTCTACGACCCGCCCTGGATGAAGGCCACGGCCCCTCGCGCCGACCCGGGCCCCGACCTCCGCCTGGCGGGCGCGCTCCGCGAACGCGGCTTCGACGCGGCCGCGATCTTCACCGTCTACAGCCAGAGCCCGCTCCCGGCCGCGCTGCTGCTGCACCTCGCGGGGGTGCCGCGACGGCTCGCGCACTGCCGTGAGAACCCCTACGCGCTCCTGACCGACTGGCTTCCCGAGCGCGAGCCCCACGAGCTGGTGCGGCACGAGGTTCGCCGCCAGCTCGACCTCGTCGCCGCCGTCGGGGCCGCGCCCGCCGACGAGCTGCTCGCGGTGGAGCTGCCGGAGGCCGCGCGCGCGGCCGCCGCGTCCGCGCTCGTTGAAGCCGGAGTGGACCGTTCACGGCTGTGGCTCGTCGTGCACCCCGGCGCGAGCGCGCCGTCCCGCCGCTACCCGCTCGAGGCCTGGGCGCACGCGTGCCGCGCGCTGGCCGGCGAGCACGGCGTGCAGCTCGTCCTGACCGGCGACTCGGGCGACGTGGCACTCGTCGAGTCACTCCGCGCGCGCGTGGGCGCGCCCGCCGCCTCGCTCGCCGGCCGCCTCGACCTGGCCGGCCTCGCCGCGCTGCTCGAGGCGGCGCCGCTGCTCCTGGCGGGCAACACGGGCCCCGTGCACGTCGCGGCCGCGGTCGGCACGCCGGTGGTCGACCTCTACGCGCTCACGAACCCGCAGCACGCGCCGTGGGGAGTCCCCGCGCGGGTCCTGTTCGAGGACGTCCCGTGTCGCTGGTGCTACAAGAGCGTCTGCCCCGAGGGCCACCACGACTGCCTGCGACGGGTCGCGCCGGAGCGGGTCGCGGACGCCGCGCTCGAGCTCCTGCGCGACGGCCGCGCGGCGGGGCGGCCGGCCGGCTTGCCGTACCCCGCGCCCGGGTAGGTCGCGAACGTGACCTGCGCCTCCGGGCGCGACGAGGAGCTATTGGGAGGCATGGACCGCAGAGCAGCCAAAGGGGGGACGCGAGCCTCGATCGTCCTGCTGCCAGTCCGGCTGGCGACGCGCATCGCCGACCGGCTCATGCGCGGCCGCG
>JBLNDU010000024.1:0-4216 GCA_050261935.1 Nocardioidaceae bacterium
CGAGCCCGTGCCCGTGCGTGTCGTTGATGCGCTTGAAGTGGTCGACGTCGAGCGCACGCTGGACGTAGTCGAGCGTCCCCGCGGTGAGGACCTCGCCCGGCAGCACGTTGGGGACCCCCGGCGGGTAGGCGGCGAGCGACTCGGCGGCCACCCGCCCGACGGCTTCGCGCGCCGGCACGACCTCGTGCGGGCCGAAGAACGCCTCGCGAGGTGTCATCGCGAGCGGCCCCCAGGGCGGCGGGGGCGTGAACTCGACCCGCCGCCCGGCCGCGTCGGCGGCCGGGAGGGCCTCAACGGCGCGCCGCAGCGCGGCGACCAGCCGCGCGCCCTCTGCCGCCACGTCCTCGCCGAGCCCGAACACCGCCACCATCACGTTCTCGCCCGCGAGCTCCAGGTTCACGTCGTCGCGCTCGCGCAACGCGCGCGCGAGCGCGTAGCCGGTCAGCCCGGTGCCGCGCACGTCGATCGCGAGCCGGAGCGGGTCGTAGCCGTGCACGCGCGGGCGCAGGGCGATCCGCTCGTCGAGCACCTCGAGCCCGCGCAGCGCGCGGACGGCCGCGCGCGTCGACTCGAGCCCCCCGAGCGCTCGAGCGAGCAGCTCGGCGCCGCGGATCGCCGCCTGCCGGCGCGCGGCGTCGAGCGAGCCGGCCAGCAGCGCGTTGGGGCTCGTCGTCTCGACGAGCGTCACGCAGCGGTCGACCAGCTGCTCATCGAGCCGCGCGCCGTGGCCGAGGTGCACCACGGCCGACTGCGTTATCGAGCCGACGACCTTGTGGACGCTCGAGACGACGAGGTCGGCGCCGAGCGCGAGCGCGTGCGGCGGGAGCAGCGGCGAGAAGGCGAGGTGCGCGCCCCAGGACTCGTCGACGACGAGCGGCACGTCGTGCGCGTGCGCCACCTCGGCGAGCCGCTCGACGTCCGCCACCGCCCCGAAGTAGGTGGGCGAGACGACGCTCGCGCCGACGGCGCCGGGCGTGTCCGACAGGGCGGCGTCGAGCGCCTCGGGGGTGAGGCAGTGCGCGATGTGCAGCTCCGGGTCGAGCTCGGGCGCCGCGAAGCAGGGCCGCATGCCCGACAGCTCGAGCCCGTCGATCGTGCTCGAGTGCGCGTTGCGCTGCACGACGACCTCGCGGCCCAGGTGGGCGAGCGCGAGCAGCGCAACGTGGTTCCCCTGCGACGCGCCGTTGATCAGGAACCAGCTTCGCCGCGCGCCCCAGGCCTCGGCGGCGAGCCGCTGCGCCTGCTCGAACGGCGTCGGCTCGGGTCCGATGTCGATCCCCCAGGTGAGCGCCGGAATGTCGAGCGCGAGCGCCCGCTCGCCGACCGCGTCCACCAGGCCGGGATCGGCGCCGCGGCCGCCCTTGTGGCCCGGCACGTGGAAGCGGCCCGGGTCGCGACCGGCGTACGCGCGGAGCGCGTCGAGGTAGGGGGCGTCCTCCTGCCCCGGTGGCTCGCCGTCACGCGGGAGCGCGACCCGCTCCGAGACGGACATGGCGCGAGTCTACGAAAGCCGCGCCAGCGCCTCGCCGACCGCCTCCTCGGGCGTCGCCCGGGCGGCGACGCCCTCGATCTCCCAGGTCCCGACGCCCGTGACGGGCTTCCGCGTCTTGAGCGCCAGCGCGATCTCGGACAGCGTGCCGTAGGCGCCGCCGATCGCCACCACGGCGTCGGCGGCGCGCACGACGAGCGCGTTGCGAGCCTCGCCGAGGCCGGTCGGCACGGCGACGTCGAGGTAGGGGTTGCCCTGCGCCCGCTCGGCGCCCGGGAGCAGGCCCAGCGTCGTGCCGCCCGCCGAGCGCGCGCCGCGACAGGCGGCCTCCATCACGCCGCCGAGCCCGCCGCAGACGAGCACCGCGCCGGCCGCGGCGAGCGCCCGCCCCGCCCGCTCCGCCGCCTCGAGCTCGGCCGCGCTCGCCTCGCCGGGGCCGATCACCGCCACGTAGGAGCGGTCGCTCAGGCCATCCGCTCCAGAAGACGCTGCTGCGCGTCGAGCGCCGGGCGGCGCCGCGCGCTCACCGAGCGACGAAGTTCACGAGCTTGCCGGGCACTACGACGGCCTTGACGATCTCCCGGCCGTCGAGCCGGGCGGCGAGCTTCTGCGACTCGCGCGCGATCCGCTCCTGCTCCTGGCGCGAGGCGTCGGCCGGCGCCTCGAGGCGGTCCACCAGCTTGCCGTTCAGCTGCACGACGAGCGCCACGGTGTCGGCGGCGAGCAGGGCCGGGTCGGCCGCCGGCCATGGCTCCTCCCACACCCGCCGGCCGGTCAGCCGCTCGTAGACCTCGGCGCCCAGATGGGGCGCGAACGGGAAGACGAGCGAGGCGGCCGTGGCGACCGCGAAGCGGACGTGGGACGGATCGACCTCGTCGCGGCGGCGGTGGATCTCGTTGACCAGCTCGATCACGGCGGCGATGGCGGTGTGGGTGGCGAAGCGCTCGCCCAGGTCGCGCGTGACCTTGTCGATCGCCCAGTGCGCCTTGCGCAGGAGCTGGCTCGGCTCACCGCGCGGCTCGGTCGGGCCCGCGGGCGCCTCCTGCGCCGCCCGCCAGAGGCGGCTCAGGAAGCGGAACAGCCCGTCGATGCCCTCGTCGCTCCAGTCGCCGCCCTCCGCGGGGTGGCCGACGTAGAGGATGTAGCAGCGCGTGGTGTCGGCTCCGTAGCGCTCGACGAACTCGCGCGGGCTCACGACGTTGCCCTTCGACTTGGACATCTTCGCGCCGTCGCGGGTGACCATCCCCTGCGTGAAGAGGCGCTGGAACGGCTCCTCGACGCCGAGCAGCCCCATGTCTGCGACCGCCTTCGTGAAGAAGCGCGCGTACATCAGGTGCAGGATCGCGTGCTCCACGCCGCCGATGTACTGGTCGACCGGCATCCAGCCGTCGGCCGCCTCGCGCCCCCAGGGCGCCTCGTCGTTGCGCGCGTCGCAGTAGCGCAGGAAGTACCAAGCCGAGTCGACGAAGGTGTCCATCGTGTCGGTCTCGCGGCGCGCCTCGCCGCCGCAGGCGGGGCACTCCGTGCGGACCCAGTCCTCGGCCGCGGCGAGCGGCGAGCGCCCGCGCGGGGCGTAGTCCTCGATCTCGGGCAGCTCGACCGGCAGCCGGTCATCCGGCACCGGCTGCATGCCGCAGCGCTCGCAGTAGACGATCGGGATGGGGCAGCCCCAGTAGCGCTGGCGCGAGAGCAGCCAGTCGCGCAGCCGGTAGCTCACCGCCTCTCGCGCGAGCCCGCGCTCCTCGAGCCAGGCCGTGATTGCGGCGGCGCCCTCGGGCGAGGACATGCCGCTGAAGCGGCCCGAGCTCACGAGCCGGTCGTCCTGCGAGTGGCCGACGTAGGCCTCGCCCGCGGGCGGCGGCTCGCCGTGGGCAGGCTCCACCACTCGTCGGACCTCAAGCCCGAAGCGCTGCGCGAAGTCGTAGTCGCGCCCGTCGTGCGCCGGCACCGCCATGATCGCGCCGGTGCCGTACTCGGTGAGCACGTAGTCCGCGACGTACATCGGGATCTGTTCGCCGTTGACCGGGTTCGTGACGGTGCGGCCAAGCGGCACGCCCGTCTTCTCGCGGTCCTCCGCCCCACGCTCGGCGGCCGACTCGGTGAGCGTTCGCCGCACGTACTCCCGTACCTCGGGGGCGTCGCTCAGCTTGGGCACGTCGGGATGCTCGGGCGCCATCACGAAGAAGGTGGCGCCGAACAGCGTGTCCGGCCGCGTCGTGAAGACGGGGTAGTCGATCCCGAGCTCCTCGCAGCGGAAGACCACCTCGGCGCCCTCCGAGCGGCCGATCCAGTTGCGCTGCATCGTCACGACGTGGGGCGGCCAGTCGACGGTCTCGAGGTCGTCGAGCAGCCGCTCGGCGTAGTCCGTGATGCGGAAGAACCACTGCTCGAGCTGGCGCGGCTCGACCTCGCTGCCGCAGCGCTCGCAGCGGCCGTCGATCACCTGCTCGTTGGCGAGCACGGTCTGGTCGACCGGGCACCAGTTGACCGCCGCCTGCCTGCGGTAGGCCAGCCCGCGCTCGTAGAGGCGCAGGAACAGCCACTGGGTCCAGCGGTAGTAGCTCGGCTCGTGCGTGCCGAACTCGCGCGACCAGTCGATCGAGATGCCCCACTCGCGGAACTGGCGCTGGAACTCCGCGATCGAGGCATCCGTCGACGCGCGCGGGTGCTGGCCCGTGCGGATCGCGTGGTTCTCGGCCGGCAGCCCGAAGGCGTCGTAGCCGAGCG
>JBLNDU010000025.1:0-3293 GCA_050261935.1 Nocardioidaceae bacterium
TGGCGCCGACCTTCGCCTTCGCGTCGGTCTGCTCGCGGGCGTTGGCGGTCAGCCCGACGACCGACGCCGCCGGCAGCTCCGGCAGGTCGGCCGGCGAGGGGCGCTCGCCCTCGCCCGCGTCGGTGCCGTCCGGGCGAGTCCAGCGGTAGGGCCGCTCGTCCGGGCGGACCGACGGCGCGACCGCAGAGCGGTGGGCGTGGCCGTTGCGTCGGGCGCGGGTGATCTTGGCGGCGCGGCAGGGGCGGGTCGGCACCCCCGTCGCGCTGGTGCCTCTATCGACCTGCGCTGCAATGCGCTTGAACCCTTCTGACGAGGCGTCCGCTTCTCCTTCCGATCACGTGGACACGCTGAGCATGCCGACGGGCTGGATCGGCTAGGGCGTGTCTCTTAGATCAGTCGACGCGTGCCACAGAAGGAGAGCGGCCAGTAGGACGCCGGAGCGGTAGTTGCACGCTTTCTTGTCGTAGCGCGTGGCCACGCCGCGCCACTGCTTGAGCCGGTTGATGCAGCGCTCCACGACGTTGCGCCGCTTGTATGTCTCCGCGTCGAAGGCCGGGGGACGCCCTCCTCGCGCTCCACGCAGCCGGCGCCGGGCCCGCTGGTCGTCGCGCTCGGGAATGGTGTGGCGGATCCCTCGCCGCCGCAGCAGGCGCCGTGTCGAGGGGTGGGAGTAGGCCTTGTCGGCGATGAGGTGGTCGGGGCGGCGGCGGGGACGGCCGCGGCCGGGACGCGCCACCGCGATCGCCTCGAGCAGGCTCGGCAACGCCGGGTTGTCCCCGGCCTGCCCCGCGCTGACCAGAGCGGCGAGAGGGCGTCCGCGCCCGTCGACGGCGAGGTGGAGCTTCGTGCTCAGCCCGCCGCGCGAACGGCCCAAGGCCTGGTCGGCGGCGTTGCGATCCTGTTGATCTTGAGATCCGGCCGATTTCTTGTCATTCGATGGAGCCCCCCGTGTCCGACGCGGGCGAGCGGCGGGCACCGGCGGCGTGCTGGTGGGCGCGGACCACGGAGGAGTCGATGCTCGTCATCCAGTCGAGCTCGCCGAGGGCGTCGGCGTCGGCCTGCACCACGCACAGCAGCCGCTCCCAGGTCCCGTCGCGGGTCCAGCGGTCCAAACGCTTCCAGGCCGTCTGCCAGGGTCCGAACGACTCCGGCAGGTCGCGCCACGGCGATCCGGTCCGATACCGCCAGGCGACCGCCTCGACCACCTGCCGATGGTCGCGCCACCGGCCCCCGCGCCGGCCCGCGGAACTCGGCAGCAGCGGCTCGATGCGGGCCCAGGTCTCGTTACTGATCACGCCGGTTCTCGTCATTCCGGCATGTTCGAACAACACGCTTGAAAGATCGAGGAGACACGCCCTAGGGCGTCAGCACGAGCGGATCGTCAACCGGGGGCGTTCGTCCTCGCCCGACCGCGGCCAGCGGATGATCCCGACGGCGCGGAGTGCACCCAACGCGGCCTGCGGACCGCAAGCGGCCTGTCACTCCTTTGGCAGTTCACCCTCCTGCCGCCGCACCCGTGCCGGGGGGCCGGCACTCACCCGGCACTCACCCTTGATCGCCTCCTGCCACGGATTCCCCTCGCGGAGAGACGGGAACCGGTGGTAACTGGCGATCAAGGCATCTGGTCGCGAGGCATCTGGGGTCGCGCGCCGACGGTGAAGCTACCCAACTTGGTCGAACGGCGGGGTCACTCAATGGAAGTGGGTCTCACCGCGGTAGTACTCGAAGAGGAAGCCGGTGACCGCCAGCACGAGCACGAAGGCACCGAGCAGCATCAGCCAGTACTGCCAGAACGCGGCCCCCAGCGCGAAGATCGCCGCAGCGGCGGCGACGAACAGCGGCCACCAGCTGTGCGGGCTGAAGAACCCGAGCTCACCCGCGCCCTCGGAGATGTCCGCGTCCGGGCGGTCCTCCGGCCGAGGAGGGATGTGGCGGGAGGTGAACAGCAGGTAGTAACCGATCAGCCCCACCAGGCCGCCGGTGAGCGCTAGTGCCACCGTTCCCGCCGGCTCCCGAGCCAGCAGCCAGTAGGCCGTCGTGGCGATTGCGAAGAAGACCGTCAGGACCGCGAAGATGTAGGACTCGACCTTCACCGGGCTTGGCTACCTCTCGGGCGTGGTCTCGGGACTGGCGTGGAAGTCGACCGCCCCTGCCACGTGCGGGTAGTGCATGTCGAACGCCGGTCGCTCCGACCGGATCCGTGGCAGCGACACGAAGTTGTGCCGCGGCGGTGGGCAGGAGGTCGCCCACTCGAGCGAGGAGCCGTATCCCCAGGGGTCGTCGCCCACGACGCGCTTGCCGTACTTCGCCGTCTTCCAGACGTTATAGAAGAACGGCAGCATAGAGACGCCGAGGATGAACGAGCCGATGCTCGAGATCGTGTTGAGCGTGGTGAAGTCGTCGCTCGCCAGGTAGTCGGCGTAGCGCCGCGGCATCCCCTCGACGCCGAGCCAGTGCTGGACCAGGAACGTCACGTGGAAGCCGACGAACAGCAACCAGAAGTGCAGCTTGCCGAGTCGCTCGTCGAGCATCTTGCCGGTCCATTTCGGCCACCAGAAGTAGAAGCCGCCGAACATCGCGAACGCCACGGTGCCGAAGAGCACGTAATGGAAGTGGGCGACGACGAAGTACGTGTCCGAGACGTGGAAGTCGAGCGGTGGCGAGGCGAGGATGATGCCCGTCAGCCCCCCGAACAGGAACGTCGTGAGGAAGCCGAGCGCCCACAGCATCGGCGTCTCGAACGTGATCTGTCCTCGCCACATCGTGCCGATCCAGTTGAAGAACTTGACACCGGTCGGCACCGCGATCAGGAACGTCATGAACGAGAAGTAGGGCAGGTAGACCGCGCCCGTCACGAACATGTGGTGCGCCCAGACCGCCATCGACAGCGCGCCGATCGCGATCGTCGCGAACACGAGGCCCTTGTAACCAAAGATCGGCTTGCGGCTGAAGACGGGCAGGATCTCGGTGATGATCCCGAAGAACGGGAGGGCGAGGATGTAGACCTCGGGGTGCCCGAAGAACCAGAACAGGTGCTGCCAGAGCACGACGCCACCGCTGGCCGCCTCGAAGATGTGCGCGCCGAGCTTGCGGTCCGCCTCGAGAACGAGCAGAGCGGCCGCGAGCACCGGGAAGACCATGATGACGAGAAGGCTGGTGACGAAGACGTTCCACGTGAAGATCGGCATCCGGAACATCGTCATCCCGGGCGCACGCAGCGTGATGATCGTGGTGATGAAGTTGACGGTGCCGAGGATCGAGGCGAGACCGCTCAACGCCAGCCCCATGATCCA
>JBLNDU010000026.1:0-3512 GCA_050261935.1 Nocardioidaceae bacterium
CGGCGTTACGTCGGCGATCGACCACTCGCGGCGGGCGGGAACGTCGACGCCGCACATGAGCAGAACGCCGAGCGAGTCGCCGCGGTGCAGCGACCCGTGGCTGCCGCCGCCGACGTGATCGGCCCCGCCCCAGTCGACGAACTCGTAGCCCGGGGTCGCCGAGATCAGCAGCTCGCCGGCGTGCGGGCAGCTGAGCGCCGACCAGAGCCGCCCGAGCGCATCCGGATACTGGCGGCTGCGGACGCGGCCGTCGTCGGTGCGGAGGGCGAGCGCGCGCGCGTCGCCCTCGACGCTCCAGCGCTGGCCACGGCCGTCCTCGAGCTCGCCGCCGGGGGCGAAGCGCAGCTCTCCCCGCTCCGACCAGACGGCCGCCTCGCCGCGCTCGAGCCACGCGATCAGGTCGATCCCCTCCACGCCGCGCAGGTCGCCGACGAGCTCCGGCACGAGCTCGTCGCGGTCGTCCGGGTCGAGCACGTAGGCCATCGCGGAGCGGGCGGCCGGGCAGACCGCGAGCTCGGCCTCCTCGGGCGCGGGGTCGAACGGCTGGAGCACGCGCCAGGGGCGCAGCCGGCTCGCTAGGTTGACGCGCCCCTCGACCGAGGTCTGCGAGTGGTCGGACATCACGATCACCGCGTACTCGTCGAGGAAGTCGTCGACGCCTCCAGCGACGTCCATGATCCGCGCGAGCGCCCGGTCGGCCTCGGCGATCGAGTGCGTCTGCGCGTAGGGCCCGAACTTGTGCGAGTAGGTGTCGTTGTCGGGCAGCGAGAAGAGCAGGAAGTCGAACAGGTCGTGCTCCACGAGGTGCGCGCCGACGCAGGCCGTGTGGCGGTCGCGCTGGCCCGGCATCCCGAGCGTCGAGGTGCAGCCCGTGTTGCGCGAGTCGAACAGGTCGGCGTAGAAGAGCTCGCGCGCGCCGTAGACGGCGTGGCGGAACTGCGCCGCCGCGGCGATGTGCCTGAACACGCTGTCGCCCGAGGGCTCGTGGCGGGTGCGGCCGCGGTAGATCAGGTAGGTGGTGCAGGCGGTCCTGAGCCCCGCGTCGTCCAGCTGCTCGAACACCGTCCGGTGCGCCCGCGTCAGGTGGGCGAGGTTCATGTTGTAGACGGTGTCGTAGAGCGAGCGCACGACGCCGAAGGCGCGCGTCGCCGGAAAGGACGAGCCGTACTCGACGTAGCGCTCCTCGCCGCGGTGGTACCAGTTCATCGAGGGGATGTGGTGCTCGGCCGGTCCGAGCCCGGTGGCGATCGACGCCGAGGCGACCGGCGTGACGGACGGGAAGCTCGACACGCAGTCGTCG
The DNA here is from genome assembly GCA_050261935.1 of Nocardioidaceae bacterium. Lineage (GTDB taxonomy): Bacteria > Actinomycetota > Thermoleophilia > Solirubrobacterales > Thermoleophilaceae > JBLNDU01. The sequence goes on from JBLNDU010000026.1 coordinate 1,301, forward strand.
ACGTAGGTGCCGCGCTCGCGGAGCGCGGCGAGCGCGGGCGCGCCGCCCTCGGCGATCGCGCGGTCGAGCATCTCGGGCTTGAGCGAGTCGATCACCGCCAGCACCAGCTTGCGCGGACGCGCCACCGGCGCTAGCGGAGCACGCGCAGGCCGGCGTACTTGCGGTCGTCGCGGCGCCCGCCCCGCAGCAGCAGGACGGCGAACGCCGCGAGCGCGAGGAACGACACCGGCGGCACGAAGACCGCGAGCGCCGCCAGCGCGAGCGCGGCGCCCTCGGCGTAGGCGATGAGCAGCCCGGCCGCGCCCGCGTCGAGCCGCCGCCGCGCGCGGCCGAAGAGGCCGCCCAGCGCGACGTACGCGAGCGTCGCGCAGGCCGCCCCAGCGATGAGGCCGGGCCAGGCCTCGCTGCCGCCCTCGGCCAGCGCGCCGGCGAACATGAGCGCGCCGAGGGCCATCCCCAGCGCGAGGAAGGCGAGCTGAAGCGGCGAGCGCCCGTCGCCGCGGCCGAGCGTCGCCGTCTGGGTGTCGGAGCGGCCGACGTTCCGAGCCGAACGTTCGGCCCCGTACGTGAGCACCGCGAGAGCGAGCACGGCCAGCAGGAAGCCGGTCGACTCCAGGAAGCGCCAGCCCGTGCCGTCGTAGTCGAGCCCGATGTCGCCGCGGGCCAGCGCGCCCGACAGCAGCGGCGGCAGGAATGGGCGCACGCCGCTGGCGGCGGCGAGGCCGGAGCCCTGACCGATGTCCATGAAGAGGCTGATGGCGGGGAGGCGAGGTCGGTAGCCTGCGGGCGCATGACGATACCGGCAGGTGGGCGGCCGTCGGCCGCGAACGGGTCGGCGTGAGCGTCTCGCGCGACATCGAGCGCTATGCGTCGCTGTTCGCCGCGCGCACGAGCGGCATGACCTCCTCGGCGATGCGCGACATGATGGCGATCACCGCACGTCCGGAGGTGATCTCGCTGGCCGGCGGGCTGCCCGACACGAGCTCGTTCCCGCCCGACACGTTCGCGGCGGTCACCCAGCGCATCGCGGCCGAGTCGTGCGCCAAGGCGCTCCAGTACGGCCCGACCGACGGGCTCGAGGGCACGAAGCGCTGCATCGCCGAGGTCATGGCGGCCGAGGGCATGCACGCCGACCCGGAGGACCTGATCGTCACGACGGGCGGCCAACAGGTGATCGACCTCGTCGCCCGGGCGCTGGTGGACCCCGGCGACGTGGTGCTCGCCGAGGGCCCGACCTATCCGGGCGCCGTGCCCGTCTTCAACTCCTACCAGGCCGATGTCGTCCAGATCGAGATGGACGCCGAGGGCATGCGCGTCGACCTGCTCGAGGAAACGCTCGACCAGCTCGAGCGCGACGGGCGCACGCCCAAGTTCGTCTACACCGTCCCCACCTTCCAGAACCCGGCCGGCGTGACGCTGTCGCTGGCGCGCCGGCGGCGGCTCGTGGAGCTCGTCCACGAGCGCGAGCTGCTCGTGCTCGAGGACAACCCGTACGGCCTGCTGCGCTACGAGGGCGACCCGAACCCTCCGCTCTACGCGCTCGACGGGGGCGTCTATGTGATGTACCTCGGCACCTTCTCGAAGATCCTCTCGCCGGGGATCCGGCTCGGGTGGGTCGCTGCGCCGGCGCCCGTGCTCGAGAAGCTCAACCTCGGCAAGCAGGCGGCCGACCTCTGCACCTCCACGCTCTCGCAGCTGATGGTGGAGGCCTACTTCGAGCAGGGCTCGTGGCGCGACTACGTCGACTCGGTCACGGAGATCTACCGGGCCCGGCGCGACGCGATGCTCGACGCCCTGGCGGAGCACTTCCCGCCCCAGGCGGAGTGGACGCGCCCGGCCGGCGGCCTGTTCCTGTGGGCGACGCTGCCCGACTTCATCGACACGACCGACCTGCTCGCCCGTGCGCTGCGCCAGAACGTCGCCTTCGTGCCGGGCACGGGCGCCTTCCTCGACGGCCGCGGCCGCAGCTCGATGCGCCTCAACTTCTCCGGCTCGACGAGCGAGGCGATCCGCGAGGGGATCCGCCGCATCGGCGAGGTCATCACGGAGCAGCTGGAGCTGTACGGCACGCTGACCGGCGAGACGCGCCCTCCCGCGCAGCGCGCCGCGACCGGGGGCCGGCGTGAGGGCCCCGACGCGGGCGCCGACGTCGTGCCGATGCCGCGCCGCGCCGCCTCGCGATGACCAGGGTGGCGGTGCTGAAGGGCGGCCG
>JBLNDU010000027.1:0-3577 GCA_050261935.1 Nocardioidaceae bacterium
GCCGGTGAGCTCGCGCCCGCTCCAGCGTCCGCCCCGCGCTGCTGGCGCGGACCGTAGGTGAGCGCGTAGGCGTACGGCACGAGGTCGAGGAAGTGGTCGGCGTGCAGGTGCGAGAGCACCACCGCGTCGACGCTCGTGTAGTGGCGCTTGAGGCGGAGGTTCGAGAACACGCCGTTGCCGCAGTCGAGCAGCACGGCGGTGCCCTCCTCCTCCACCAGGTAGCCCGAGCAGGCGCCGCCGGCGTCCTGCCAGGACGGCGACTTGCCGAGCACGGTGAGCCGCATCGGCCGACTCTAGCCGGCGCTATCGCTGCGGCTGTGGGAAGGCGTAGGCGGCGCGCGTGCGCTCCGTGCGGAACACGAAGGCGAGCTGACGCTCCGGGGCGAGCCCGCGCTCTGCGGGCCTGAAGGTGGTGCAGGCCTCCGCCAGCTTGAGCGCACAGAGGTGGTTCTGCATAAAGAAGCAGTCGCTGCAGCTCGCGCGCTTCGGCTTCGCCATGGCGCTCGATCTTGCCGGAGCGCGGGCGCCGCCGCGAGCCGCGTTCCCGCAAAACCGGGGCTTTTGCTTTTCCCGCTCTGAGCAGCGTCTTCCGCTTCGGTGCCGCAATTTCCGCGCTCCGGCGCCCGCGCTCGCGAGCGTCCGCGCGCCGTCAGGCAGGATTCGCCGCGATGGAGCTGGTGACCGGAGCGACGGGCTACGTCGGCGGGCGGCTCGCGCGCCGGCTGGCGGCGGAGGGCCGTCCCGTGCGCGCGCTGGCGCGCGACCCGAGCCGCTTCGACCCGATCGAGGGGGTCGAGGCCGTGGCGGGCGACGTCCTGAGCGGCCGTGGGCTTCGCCGCGCCCTCACCGGCTGCTCGGCCGCCTACTACCTCGTGCACTCCATGGAGCCCGGCGCCGCCAACGGGAACTTCGCGGCGCGCGACCGGCGCGCGGCGCGCACCTTCGCCCGCGCGGCCCGCGCCGCAGGCGTCGAGCGCGTCGTCTACCTCGGCGGCATGGCGCCTCGCGGGTCGCCGTCGCCGCACCTGCGCTCGCGGCTCGAGGTCGAGCGGATCCTGCTCAAGGAGCTTCCGCGCTCGACCGCGCTGCGGGCCTCGATCGTGATCGGCGCCGGCTCGTCGTCGTTCAGGGTGCTCGTGCGCCTCGTCGAGCGCCTCCGCGTGCTGCCGCTTCCCGGCTGGCGCACGAACCGCACGCAACCGATCGACGAGCGCGACGTGATCGAGATGCTCGCCCGCGTGCCGCGCACGCCCGGAGCCGCCGGCCTGTCGCTCGACGCGGCCGGTCCCGACGTGCTGGCCTACGGCGAGATGGTGGAGCGAATCGCGGAGCTGATGTGCGTAGGGCGTGTGTCGCTCCCGTTCTCGCTCTCACTCACACCACCTGCGAGCGCAGTGGTGAGCGCGCTCACCCAGCAGCCGCTCGAGCTCGTGCGCCCGCTGATGGAGAGCCTCGAGTCCGACATCCTGCCGCGTGACGCCACCGCCGCGGCGCGGCTCCTCGGCGTTCGGCCGCGACGGTTCGAGCGCGCGGTGGAGCACGCGCTGGCGGAGTGGGAGCGCTGCGAGCCGCTGGCGGCGCGATGAGGGTCGAGCGCACCACGGAGATCGCGGCGCCACGGGAGCGCGTCTACGAGCTCGTGATGGACCCGCGGCGGCTGGTGGACTGGGTCACGATCCACCGCGCCCTCGTGGACGCGCCCGAAGGCCAGCTCTCCCGCGGCTCGCAGCTCGTGCAGGAGCTTCACCTGGCCGGGAGGAGCTTCCGGGTTCACTGGACGGTCGTCGAGGCCGACCGCCCGGCGCGCGTCGTCTGGGAGGGCAGGGGACCGCTCGGCACACGCGCGCGCGTGGCCTACTCGTTCGAGCCGCGCGGGCAGCGAACGCGATTCTCCTACCTCAACGAGTACGAGCTTCCCGGTGGGCCGCTCGGCCGCCTCGCCGGACCCGCGGTGAGACGTGTCACGGCCAAGGAGGTGGAGGGCTCGCTCCATCGCCTCAAGGCGCTGCTCGAATAGGCGCCCGGTGTCAGTAGGCGCCATTTCTCACAAGACGGGTTTCACGCTCGATTTTTCGTGTAAGCACGGGTATGGTGGTCACACAATCCAGCACGAGGGGGAGCGGAGAATGACGGACTTCCTTGACGAGAAGCGGAAGGAGATCGACGGGCGCCTGCGGGAGCTGCGGCCGCTCGTCGACGAGTACCACCGGCTCGAGCGCGCCGCTTCCGCGCTCGCGGGGGTCGGGACGGGCGCCGGCCGCGAGGGCCGCAGCCACCGCGCGGCCGCCCGCCGCACCGGAGGAGGGCGGCGCGGCAGGCCGCGCGGCAGCGGCGCTCGCTCGGTGCAGGCGCTCGAGCTCGTGCGCGCCCAGCCCGGCATCACGATCCGCGAGCTCGCGGACGCGATGCAGATCAAGGCGAACTACCTGTACCGGGTGATGCCCGCGCTCGAGTCCGAGGGCAGGATCGTCAAGCGCGACGGGGGCTGGCACCCCGCCTGAGCGGCGGCCGGTCCCCGGCTCAGATCAGAGCAGCCCGAGCTGCTCGACCGCCTCGCGCTCCTCGAGCAGCTCGTTCACCGTCGCCTCGATCCGCGCGCGTGACAGGTCGCCCACGTCGAGCCCCTCGACGACGCGGTACTCGCCGCCGGAGCAGGTGCACGGAAACGAGGAGATGATCCCCTCCGCCACGCCGTAGAGACCGCTCGACGGAATCGACATCGAGACCCAGTCGTCGGCGGGGGTTCCGAGCACCCAGTCGCGCACGTGGCCGATGGCGGCGTTCGCCGCGGAGGCCGCGCTCGACGCTCCACGCGCCTCGATCACGGCGGCGCCGCGCTTCTGCACCGTAGGGATGAAGTCGTCCTCGAGCCAGTCCCTGTCCTCCCCGACCGCCTCCCAGGCGTCCTTGCCCGACACCTTGGCGTTGAAGACATCCGGGTACTGGGTGACCGAATGGTTGCCCCAGATGGTCATATTGGTTACATCGCTCACCGGCACGCCGGCCTTGTGGGCGAGCTGCGTCAAGGCGCGATTGTGGTCCAGCCGCGTCATCGCGGTGAAGCGCTCGCGCGGGACGTCCGGCGCGTTCGCCATCGCGATGAGGGCGTTCGTGTTGGCCGGATTGCCCACCACGAGCACCTTCACGTCGTCCGCGGCGCCCGCGTTGATGGCCTCGCCCTGCGGCTTGAAGATGCCGCCGTTCGCCTCGAGCAGATCGCTCCGCTCCATCCCCTTGGCACGCGGCCGCGCGCCGACGAGCAGCGCGATGTTCGTTCCCTCGAAGGCGGGCCGCGCGTCGTCGTACATGTCGATCCCGCGCAGCAGCGGGAACGCGCAGTCGTCGAGCTCCATTGCCACGCCCCTCACCGCGCCCATCGCCTGTGGGATCTCGAGCAGCTTGAGCTGGACCGGGGTCTCGGGCCCGAGCATCTGGCCGCTCGCGATCCGGAACAGCAGCGAGTAGCCGATCGCGCCGGCGGCGCCGGTCACGGTCACCTTGACGGGCTGCGAAGCGTTCACGTGGCGTTCATCTCCTCTATGACTGCGTCTGCGAATTCACTGGTGCCGACCGCGGT
>JBLNDU010000028.1:0-3830 GCA_050261935.1 Nocardioidaceae bacterium
TGAAGCAGAAGAAGAGTTACAACAATAACTTATGAAGGAAAGAAATACTGCAAAAATCTAAAACAACAGGATTCTTGCTGGTTTAGAGTTTTGTAGTTAGTTAAGGTTAGGGGTTTTATCAGAACATATGAAATCATGCCGAAGCCGTTCATCTCGAGCCCGAGCCGGTAGAAGAAGACGTCGCTCGAGACGGTGAGCGCCTGGCGCAGCGCGAGCGCGCCGTGCGCGGCGCCGCCCGCGTTCTTGAAGGTCACTCCACCCACCTGCAGCGAGCCGCAGTCGTACTGGACGGTGTAGGGCGTGATCACGCCGCCCTGTAGCGCGGACGTGGCCGTTATGAGCTTGAAGGTCGAGCCCGTCGGATAGAGGCCCTGGATCGCCCGGTCGGCGAGCGGGGCGCCGTTCTCGGGGTCGGAGAGCCGGTCGTAGTCCGAGCGCTTGATGACCTTCGCGAACAGGTTGGGGTCGAACGAGGGCTGGGAGCCGAGCGCGATCACCTCGCCGTTCTGCGCGTTCATCACGACGAAGGCGCCGCGCCCCGTGCCGCCGGCGAGCGCCTCCTGGCCGGCCTTCTGGACGTCGAGGTCGACCGCCAGCCGCAGCTGGCGGCCCTGCACCGGCTGCTTGACCGCGAGCTGGCCCTTGGGGTTGCCGAGCGCGTCGACCTGGACGCGCGTCGCGCCGTTGCGGCCGCGCAGGAAGCGGTCGTACGAGTACTCGATGCCCGACTGCCCGACGCGGTCGCCGAGCTGGACGCCGCGGTAGCGCTCGTCGTCAAGCTGCTCCTTCGTGACCTCTCCGACCGTGCCGAACAGGTGCGCGCCGATCTCCCGGTGCGGATAGAGGCGCAGGAAGATCCGCTCCACGGTCACGCCGGGGAAGTCCTCGCTGCGCTCGAGCAGGTAGGAGACGATCGGCAGCGGCACGTCGGTCTTGACGGTCGCGGTGGAGAACGGCAGCGCCTCAAAGTCCTGCCGCACCTCGCGCTCGATGCGGCGCGGGCTCATGTCGAGCACGCTGCCGAGCCGGCGGAACAGGAGCCGGCGGCGCGCCGGGTCGCGCGGAAGCTTGTCGGGCGTGACCTCGACGGCGAGTCCGGTGCGGTTCTCGACGAGCACGCGTCCCTCGCGGTCGACGATCTCGCCGCGCGGCGCCTGCACCTTGATCTCGCGGATGCGGTTGTCGTTCGCCTGCGCGAGGTAGCGGTCGCCCGACAGCACCTGCAGGAACCAGAGCCGGAAGAAGATCGCGGCGAAGAAGAGCAGGGCGATCCCGCCGAGGATCGCCACCCGGAGGGCCAACCCGGGCGTCATCGGCGGTCGCCTGTCGCCGTCGAGGTACACCGCAGCTCAGACCTCGAGCCCGCGCAGCCCGATCGGGCCGGCCTCGCGCGGTCCGCGCTGGCGGCGGCGCGCCTCGAACGGATCGACGACGAGCGAGCGCCGGATCACCTTGCGGCAGCCGGCGAACACGGGCAGCGCGAGGAGCGCGTTCAGGAGCACGGTCACGAGCGCATCGCGGACCACGAGCACGCTGACGGTGGCGCCGATGTCGAGCATGAAGGACACCGCCGCGAAGGCGGCGACCCAGGCGAGCGTGGCCCCGGCGGCGACCGCGATCGGGAGCAGCGAGTTAGCCGGGTCGTTGAGCTCCCGGAAGCGGCCCACCCCGTAGCCGACGCCCGTCAGCACGAGCGACGACGCGCCCACCGCCTGGCCCGCGGCCAGGTCGAGCAGGAGGCCGGCGGCGAAACCGGTGGCGCTGCCGCAGACGCTGCCGCCGTAGTAGGCGACGGCGGCGACGACGAGCACGACGAGGTCGGGCTCGCTGCCGACGAGCGTGATCTGCCCCACCGCGGCGAGCTGGAGCACGACCGCGGCCAGGAGCAGCAGCCCGACGCGCACGAAGCTGGCGGGGGCGAAGGTCATCGCCGACCCACTCGGCCGCCGGCCCGCGTCACGGGACCACCGCCTGCGCCGTGGTCGTGGTCTCGGGCCGGCGCGTGAGCACCTGCACCCAGTCGAGCCGCTCGAGATCGGCGAACGGCCTCAGGTGGACGCGCTGGTAGAGCTCGACCTCGTCGAGGTCGACCTTCGTGACACGCCCGATCGGGATGCCGCGCGGGAACAGCGACTCCACGTCCGACGACTTGAAGCCCGAGGTGACCACGGTGCTCCCCTCGGACACGCGACGGCCCTTCTCCACGTAGTCGAGCACCAGCTCGCGCGGGTCGCCGACCGCCGGCTTGGCGATCCCGTTGGCGCCGTCGGGCATGACCTGCGCCGACACGGCGCTGTCCGCGTCGCTGATCAGCATCACCTCGGCCGTGCCGCCCGTGGCCCGCGTGACCTTGCCGATCAGGCCGCCCGCGGCGATCACGGGCTGATCGACGCGCACGCCGTCGCCCGAGCCCTTGTCGACCTTGATCGCCGAGTACCAGACCGTCGGCGAGCGGGCGATCACGCGGGCGGTGACGGGCTGCGTCCCCTGCGGGAACCCGTCGGCGCGCTGCAGCCCCACCAGCCCGCGCAGCTGGCGCGCGTCGCGCTTGGCGGTCTGGGCCTCCGCCAGCTCGCGTCGCAGCGACTGCACCTCGCGCTCCAGGCGGTCGTTCTCGCCCTTGGCGTCGAGCGTGTCGCCGAACCAGCCGAACAGGTCGCGCACCGGCTTGAGCGCGCGCGAGGTGCCCGTCTCGATCGGCGCGAGCGCCTCCTGGGCGCCGCGCTGGATCGCGCCGAGCACGCCGCCGCCCGAGTCGCCGAACCAGGCGGTGAGCAGCGCTATCGACAGCGCGACGAACGCGGCGAGCGCGGCGCGCCGTCTGCGAACGGCCTTGTCGTCGTACATGCTTCAGTGAACCCCGGCCGCGCCGGCCCTCAGCTAGCGCCGCCGGCTGTTTCGGGAATTCTTGTTGCTGCGGTGGATCGCCTCGAACTCCTCGAGGCTCCGGCCCGACCCGACGGCCACGCACGTGAGCGGCGACTCGGCCAGGTGCGCCGGCATCTGGGTCTCGTCGCGCAGCCGCTCGTCGAGCCCCTGCAGCAGGGCGCCGCCGCCCGCGAGCATGATGCCGCGATCCATGATGTCCGAGGCGAGCTCGGGCGGGGTGCGGTCGAGCGTCTCCTTGACCGCGTCCACGATCGCCTGGACCGGCTCCTCCATCGCGAGCCGGACCTCCTCGCTCGTCAGCACGATCGTCTTCGGCAGCCCCGAGACGAGGTCGCGGCCGCGGATCTCGGCCTGCATCTCCTCCCCGAGCGGGAAGGCGGAGCCGATCTCGAGCTTGACCTCCTCCGCCGTGGACTGGCCGATCATGAGCTTGTACTCGCGCTTGACGTAGGCGATGATCGCCTCGTCGAGCTCGTCGCCGCCGATGCGGATCGACTGCGAGACGACGATCCCGCCGAGCGAGATCACCGCAACCTCGCTCGTGCCGCCGCCGATGTCCACGACCATGTTGCCGGTGGGCTCGCCGACCGGCAGGCCGGCGCCGATCGCCGCCGCCATCGGCTCCTCGATCAGGTAGGCCTGCCGCGCGCCGGCCGACAGGCAGGCCTCCTCGACGGCGCGCTTCTCGACGCCGGTGACGCCGGACGGCACGCAGACCACGACGCGCGGGTGGGCCCAGCGGTTCTGGTGCACCTTCTGGATGAAGTGGCGCAGCATCTGCTCCGTCACGTCGAAGTCGGCGATCACGCCGTCCTTGAGCGGCCGGATCGCCTGGATCGTGCCGGGGGTGCGGCCGAGCATGCGCTTGGCCTCGATCCCGACGGCGTGCACCTCCGCCGAGCGCGAGTCGATCGCCACCACGGACGGCTCCGAGAGGACGA
>JBLNDU010000029.1:0-6995 GCA_050261935.1 Nocardioidaceae bacterium
GCGAGGCGGTCGAGTGCGTCGTGCCGACGCTGATCGAGGAGCCGGGCGGCGCCAAGCCGATCGAGCGCAAGCGTGAGGAGCTCGCCGCGGTGCCGCGCGAGTCGCCGCTCTCGCGCGTCGAACGGGCGGAGCTGCGCGCGATCGGCGACAACGCCGGCTGCATGGCGCTGAAGGGCGCGACGCCCGACCACGAGGGCGAGGAGCGGCCCGACCGCTGGGAGCTCGCGCGACTCCAGTCGGACGTAGCTACGCGCTGGCGCATCGACCCGGAGCGCGACCTGCGACGCCGGCCGGCCGGCGTCGAGGCCTGACGCGCGCGGCCGCCGGCCGCAGCGCGGGCGCCGCGCGAGTCAGCGCAGCAGCTCGGCGCAGCGCTGGAGCGCGTCGGTGTCCTCGGGGCGAGCGCGGTCGAGGCAGTCGGCGTAGCGCCCGTAGGCGTCCGCGTCCGGGCCTCCCGTGGCGGGCGGCGTGCTCCCGCCCGTGCCGCCGAGCGCGCCGAGCGTCCGCGCGCCGAGCGAGCGCGTGAGCTCCGACAGCGGACGGGCGCTCGCGGGCGCCTCGATCCGCTGCTCCTCGTTGACGTCGCGCAGCTCGAGCGAGAACCGGAGCGTGCCGCCCTCGAGTCCGCCGAGCCGGGCACGGTCGCCCTCGGGCACCGAGAGCTCGACCCGGGCGGCGATCCGGCGGACCAGGCCGTCGTCCTTGCCCACGTAGACGTCGAAGCTCGGATTCCGGACCACGTCGGCGACCCTGGCGATGTCCTCGGACGAGAGCGGCTGCGGCGACGGCCGGCCGGTGGCGCGGCCGATCGAGTCCGCCGAGCGGCGCAGGAAGCCGTTCAGGTCGCGCAGCATGCGCGCCACGTCGAGCCGCCCCTTGAGGTGCACGGTCTGCACCCCGGCCACGTCCGCCTCGCCGCTCCGGCGCGCCACCTCGAGCCAGCCGCGCGGATCGAGCCCGGTCGGCCCGAGCGAGCTCCGCCGCCCGGAGTCGCGGCGGATCGCGCGGTTGGCGCGCGCGACGGACGAGCGCGGGACCTCGTAGTAGACGTCCTCGAAGCGGACGAAGACCCGCTCGCCCGTGGACACGACGCCCGTCTCCACGGTCTGGCCGCCGACCACGCCGAAGCTCAGCTCGAGGTCGGCCGACGGCAGCCGGCCCCCCTTCGCCTCGAACGGGCCGCTGGCCTCGATCTTGAGCGGCCGCCCGAGCTGACGGGCGCCACGGAGCTCGAGCTGGGCCTCGAGCTTCAGGTCGCCGCTGCGGACCTGCTTGCGGAAGGCGCTGTCGAGCAGCTGCTCGGCGCTCCGCTCGTGGCCGCCCCCGCACGAGCCCGCAACGAGCCCCAGCGCCAGCGCGAGCAGCGCGGCGGCGAGGCGGCGTCGTGGCCGTGCGGGCACTCGCCGGAGCCTACAGGCGAGCAGGAGGCCGCCACGCAACTTCTCGGGAGGTCCGGGGTTGGCGCCGGGGATGCGGCGTGGTGGGCACACCCTGGCGGCGCTGGCGGCGGGGGTGGCCGTCGCGGCCCTGCCGACGCCGGCCCTGGCGGGCGAGGTGCTCGTGGTGGACGGCAGCCAGGCGCTGCGCCGCGACGACCCGCTCGTGCCGGCCCGGGCGGTCAGCGACCTGCCGAGCCCGCCGCCGAGCGGCACGGCGCCGCCCGTCGCGGCCGCCGCGAGCCGTCAGGGAGAGCGCGCCGTGGAGCGGGCGCTTCGGACGGCGGTCCGCAGCCGGCGCCTCGGCGCCGGGCGCGGCCGGGCGCTCACGCGCGCGTACCGGCACGCGCTGGCGCTCGCGCGCCGGCTTCCGGCCCGACGAGCCGTCGAGCTCCGCTACGTGGTCGGCGCGCTCGAGCGGCTCGCGCTGTCGGGCCGCCTGATCCCCTCGAGGATCCCGGTCGCGTTCGCGCAGCTCGAGCGCAACGCCCGCTACTGGCCCCGGCTGCCGTTCCCGGCGGCGGGCGACCGCGTGAGCTTCCGGGGGAGCGAGGTGCTCTATCAGTACTTCCCGGGCCGCGGCCTCCAGCTCCATCCGCTCGGCACGTTCATCAAGGCGAACCTGATCCACTCCGCCTGCGTGAAGCGCGACGCTCGGTGCCGCCCGGCCGCGCTCGCCGGGCTGCTCGACGAGATGTCGCGCTACGCGGCCTGGCGCGGCAGGAGCTTCGTCGCCTGGGAGTACGCGTTCTACTTCGGCGGCGGCTCGCCGCCGTGGATGAGCGGCATGGCCCAGGCCACCGCCATCCAGGCGCTCGCGCGGGCCGGGGGGCTGCTCGGCAGGCCGCGCTACGTGGACCTCGCGCGCGCCGCGCTCGGGGCGTTCGAGACGCCTCCGCCGCTCGGCGTGCGCACGCGCGGTCCGCACGGCGGGATTCACTACCTCCAGTACTCCTTCGCGTCGCGCCTGTTCATCTTCAACGCCTTCACGCAGTCGCTGCTCGGCCTCCGCGACTTCGCGCAGCTGACCGGCGACCCGCGCGCGGGGGGGCTGTTCTCGCTCGCCGAGCCCGAGCTGCGCCGCGAGCTGCCCGACAGCGACACCGGCAGCTGGTCGCGCTACTCCTACCGCGGCCGGGCCTCCACGCCCGAGTACCACGAGCTGCTGCGGGAGGTGCTCCAGGGCATGTGCGACCGCCGCGTGGCCGACGTCTACTGCGACTACGCCACCCGCTACCGCTCCTACCAGGAGCGCCGCGCCAGCGCGGCGCGCCCCTGACGCGGTCGGGCTGCGCCAATCTCCGCTGGCCCCGGTGCCGGCGCGCCCCGACCGCAGCCGCATCGGTCGTCCTCCCCCGAACTGGTCGCCTCCGCACGGCGCTCGCCGGCTAAACCTCCGCACCGGCTCGCCCGCACCGTGGCACCGTTGACCTAGCCGGGCCGATCTGTTTGGGTGCGCCGGCCTGAGAGGGCGCCGGCGGGCGCCGGCGCGACGGAAAGGGGAATGGCGACATGAGAGCTCGGCTCGTACGACGCTCGGCCTTCGGGGCCGTCCTCGTGACGCTCGGCCTCGCCGGTGCCGCGTCGGCGGGGGTACTTGGCCTCCCGCTCGATGGCAGCCAGGTGAACGACGACCGGGCGCGTGGCATCGACCCGACGCAGGACGCGGGCGTGTCGGACATTGTCGGCGGCTCGCTCATCGCGGGCGGCGGCCGCGTGCCGTGGGCGACGTTCGAGCAAAAGAGCGGCAGCGCCCAGCTCATCTTCGTGCGCGCCTTCCAGCGCGGCCGCTGGGTCACGCAGGGGCGTGCGCTCAACATCGATCCCAGCGTGGAGGCGGAGGCGCCGTCGATCGACTTTGCCGGCGGCGGCCGGACGGTGCCCTGGGACGCCTGGTACGAGCCGAACTCCCACCTGTCCAGCGGCGGTCCGACGCAGATCTTCGCCAGCCGCTTCAACGCGGCGGCCGACGACTGGGTGCCGGAGGGGCAGGACCGGGCGCCCAACTTCAAGGTCCCGTCGCTCAACATCAACACGGATCGCACGGCCGAGAACCCCTCGGTGGCGGGCGGCGCCACCGTCGCCGGGAACAACCCGGTGCCGTGGGTCGCGTGGGAGGAGAACGACGGCGGGCCGTCCGACTCCGCCTCCCACCGCCAGATCTTCGTCTCGCGCGGGATCGCGCGTCCGCCGGCGCCGGCCTCGTGCGCGGGCGTCACGCCGTCGGCCGAGGCCAGCGTGAGCGTCTTCTGCTGGCAGGAGGTCGGCGTGCGCCGGCTCGCCAAGCTGACGGGCGCCTCCGACGCGGGCGGCGACCCGACGCTCAACATCGACCCGACGCGCAACGGCGTCGAGCCCGACATCGCCTTCACGGGCCCGAACGACACGGTGCCCTGGGTCGTCTGGTACGAGAAGGACTCGAGCGGCATCGGGCTGCGGGGGAACGAGCAGGTGTTCGCCGCCAAGGCGGTCTCGGACGGCTCCGCCGCGGGCGCCTTCCCCTGGCAGGCTGTCGGCAACGGCACGGCCGGCAAGATCAACCCGCTCGACACCTCGAGCCCGCCGCACTCGTTCGGCCCCTGCGCGGCGAGCGTGGCGGCCGAGGACGACTGCTCGCTCAACGCCGTGCCGAGCCAGGACGCCGAGGACCCGCGCGTCGCGGCGGGCACCCTGACGCCCGGCGGGACGACGGTTCCGTGGGTGACGTGGGCCGAGCAGAGCGGAGGCAGCGAGCGGATCTTCGTCTCGCGGCTCGTCGGCGGCGACCACTTCGAGCTGTTCAACGGCGGCCGGCCGGTCTCGAACCCGGGCCATGACGCGTCGCAGCCGGACATCACCTTCTTCGGCAATGTCCCGTACATCTCGTGGATCGAGAAGCGCGGGCAGGCGCTGCGCGGGTTCGTCGGCCACTTCGAGGCCGGCGTCTTCCTCAGCGACACGCCTGGCGGGATCCGGCTGGTCAGCAAGAGGAGCCCGCGCGCGGACCTGATCGACTTCCGCGTGCCGATCTCCTCGAGCTGCACCTCGGACCCGTTCACGAAGGATGGGACGGCATGCGCGCCCGCGCCCATCACGGCGCCGTTCTTCACCTTCACGACCGCGGGCAGCCCGCAACGGCTGTTCGCCCAGGCGGTGATCGGCGGCCTCGACTGCGTGACCTTCCGCGGCTGCCGGGTCGTAATCCGCTTCGACGCCGCGGGCGCCCTCATCGTGTCGAGGCTCGCCGACCGGGAGCGGGTCGGGATCCTGGTCCAGCGCGTCGTGCGCGTGCGTCGTGGGCGGCGCTTCGTCACGCGCTTCCGCCGCGTGGGCCGCGTCCCGCTCGGAGTTCACCGCAAGGGGCGCGTGCGGCTGCGCTGGCGGCTCAAGGTCGGCGGGCGGCGGCTGAAGCCCGGCCGCTACCGGGTGACGCTGCGGGCGGTCGACCGGCGCGGGCGCGCGCTGGGGCGCGCGCGGCCCGTGACGGTTCGCATCCGGCGCTGAGGCGGGATGACAGCGGTGGGCCCGCCGGGCGGGGGCGGGCCCACCGTGAGCCAGCCGCCCGCGCCCGGCCACGCACGTCGCCAGCCGCCCCCGCTACGGGCGACGGGCGCGGGCGTAGGATGGGCGCCCGATGGCGCCCCGCACCATCCTCTACACGGGCAAGGGCGGCGTCGGCAAGACGAGCGTGGCCGCGGCCACGGCCCGACGCTGCGCCGACGCGGGGCTGCGCACGGTCGTGCTGTCCACCGACCCGGCGCACAGCCTGTCCGACTCGCTCGAGGTGGAGCTCGGAAGCGAGCCGACGCCCTGCGGGCCGAGCCTCTTCGGGCAGGAGGTCCAGGCGCAGGAGGAGATGGAGCGCCACTGGGAGGCGGTCCAGCACTGGCTCGGCGACCTGCTCGCGGAGCGGGGCGTCGACCGGATCTCGGCCGAGGAGCTCACCGTGCCGCCCGGCATGGACGAGCTCTTCTCGCTGCTCTGGATCAAGCGCCACCACGACGAGGGCGAGTTCGACTGCGTCGTGGTCGACTGCGCCCCAACCGGCGAGACGCTGCGGCTCCTGTCCTTTCCCGACGTCGCCACCTGGTGGCTCGAGAAGGTCCTTCCGTGGGAGCGGCGCTTCGCCGCGGCGGCGCGTCCGCTCGCGAGCGCCCTGCTCGACGTGCCGCTGCCCCGCGACGCCGTCTTCGAGGAGGTCGAGCGCCTCGTGCGCAACCTGGTCGCGATGAACGGCATCCTGCGCGACCGCGGGAGCACCTCGATCCGGCTCGTCACGAGCCCCGACCGCATGGTGGTGAAGGAGGCGATGCGGACCTTCACCTACCTCAACCTCTACGGCTACCTCACCGACGCCGTGATCGTGAACCGGGTGCTGCCCGACGACGCCGGCGCGGGCTACTTCGCCGACTGGCTCGCGGTGCAGCGCGAGCAGCTCGAGCTGGTGCGCTCGGCCTTCGCGCCCGTGCCGATCCTGACGGCCCGCTGGCTGCCGCACGAGGTGCTCGGCCCCGACATGCTCGACCGGCTCGCCGACGAGCTGTTCGCGGAGGGCGAGGCGGGCGAGCTGCTTCACGACGAGCTCTCGCAGGAGCTGAGCGCGGACAACGGGCGCGCCACGCTGCGGCTCTCGCTTCCGTTCTCCGAGCGCGGCGACATCCACCTGCGGAAGATCGGCCTCGAGGTCGTGGTGCGGGTCGGCGTGCACAAGCGCACGATCGTCCTGCCGCCGGCCATGGCCGCCTATTTTACGAGCGGCGCCCGCTTCGACGACGGCGCCCTCAGGGTCTTCTTCGAGCGCGATGGACTGGGAGCGGACGCGCCGCGCTGAGCCGCCGCCCGGCCCGGAGCGCTTCGCGCGCCTCGACCCGGACGACGAGCGACGCTACGAGCGGCCGCCGCCGCCGCGACGCGGGCCCGACCTCGCCGCGCTCTTTCTCGTGATCGACGCCCTCCGGCGCGTTCTCCCGCGCGAGCTCGAGGGCCAGCTCACGGCGCTGCTCCGCGAGCTGCTGCTCACGCTGCGCTCGCTGATCGACTGGTACCTCGAGCGGCTCGACCGCGACTCCCGCGAGCCGGAGATCGAGGAGATCCCGATCGACTAGCGCCCGCCGTGCCGGTCTGGCGCGTGGGGACAAGCAGCCGCTGTATAAGCGCACGCGCCCCGGGAAGAGGGTCGACAGGCAGGCGACCCAAGCTTTACGAGGAGGGGGAGTACATGACGGAGATGACGCACGCCTACGATTGGCGTGGCCGGACCGTGATCGGCGCCGACGGCAGCAAGATCGGCACGATCGACGAGCTCTACACGGATTCCGACACCGGCGCGCCCGAGTGGGCGACGGTGAGCACGGGGCTGTTCGGCACGAAGATGAGCTTCATCCCGCTGCAGGGCGCCGCGCCCGACGGCGAGTCGGTGCGCGTGCAGGTATCGAAGGACCAGGTGAAGGACGCGCCGCCGTGGACCCGGACGGCGAGCTCTCGCAGGAGGAGGAGGCGCGCCTCTACGACCACTACGACATGAGCTACTCCGAGCAGCGCTCGGGGAGCGGCCTGCCCGAGTCCGGCGCGGCCGGCGCG
>JBLNDU010000030.1:0-4791 GCA_050261935.1 Nocardioidaceae bacterium
CCGACCTCGCCCTCCTTGCGGAGCTTGTCGAGCTGCGGCACCACCACCGTCAGGAGCTGCAGGATGATCGAGGCGGTGATGTAGGGCATGATCCCGAGCGCGAAGATCGCGAAGCGCTGCAGCGAGCCGCCCGAGAACAGGTTGAGGAAGCCGAGCACGTTCGAGCCGGTGAAGTTGTCGGAGATGTCCTTGACGGCGTCGACGTTGATCCCGGGCGCCGGGATGTAGGCGCCGATGCGGTAGAGCGCGAGCATCCCCGCCGTGAAGGCGAGCTTCTTCCGGATGTCGTGCACCCGGAAGGCGTTCAGGAAGGTGCGGAGCATGGCTAGGGCTCGACGAGGCGGCAGGAGCCGCCCGCCGCCTCTATCTTCTCGCGCGCAGCGCGCGAGAAGGCGTGGGCGCACACCGTCAGGGCCTTCGACAGCTCGCCCTGCGCCAGCACCTTGACCGGGATTCCCTTGCGCGTGGCGAGCCCGTGCTCGCGGAGCGACTCGGGCGTGACCTCGGCGCCGGCGTCGAAGCGGGCCTCGAGGTCGCGGAGGTTCACGGGCTGGGTGCGCGTGCGGAACTGCTCGAACGGCATCGACTGCTTCATCGTCGGGCCGCGCAGCTTCCGCATCCGCATGTGGATCGGGTTCTGACCGCCCTCGAAGCCGACCTTCTTGCGCGCGCCGGAGCGCGCGCCGGCGCCCTTGTGGCCCCGCCCGGCGGTCTTGCCGACGCCGGAGCCCTCGCCGCGCCCGATGCGCTTGCGCGCCTTGCGCGACCCCTTCGCCGGGCGCAGGTTGTGCAGGCCGACGCGCTCGCCCTCAGCCACGCTCCACCTCCACGAGGTGTCCCACCGCCGCGAGCTGCCCGCGGAGCGCCTCGCTGTCGCTCCGCTCGCACGACTTCCCGATGCGGCCCAGCCCGAGCGAGCGCAGCGTGGCGCGCTGGCGCCTGCTCGAGCCGTTCGAGGACCGAACCTGGCGGATCCGCACGGCGTCGGCCATCAGCCCTGCTCGTCTGGCGGCGCGGCGGATGCGGCGGCGCCGGCTTCCGCCGCTGCGCCGGCCTCCTCCGCTGCGCCGGCCTCCTCCGCTGTGCCTGCCTCGGCGGCTGCGCCGGCCTCCTCCGCTGTGCCTGCCTCGGCGACTGCGCCGGCCGGCTCCTCCCCGGGCTCGCCGGCGGGCGCCGCGGCGCCGTCCGCGCGCCGCCGGTCGAGGCCGAGCACCTCGTGCACCGAGATGCCGCGCAGGGCGGCAACGTCCTCGGGGCTGCGCAGCTGCCCGAGCGCGGCGGTCGTGGCCTTGACGAGGTTGATCGGGTTCTGGCTGCCGAGCGACTTCGACAGCACGTTGTGGATCCCGGCGAGCTCGAGCACGGCGCGCACGCCGCCGCCCGCGATCACGCCCGTGCCCTCCGAGGCCGGCTTCAGCAGGACGCGCGCGGCGCCGTGCACGCCCACCACCTCGTGCGTGATCGTCGAGCCGTGCATCGGGACCCTGAACATCGCCTTGCGGGCGCGTTCGACGCCCTTCTGGATCGCTACCGGCACCTCGTTGGCCTTCCCGTAGCCGATCCCCACCTGGGAGCGCTCGTCACCGACCACCACGAGCGCCGTGAACGAGAAGCGCCGACCGCCCTTGACGACCTTGGCGACGCGGTTGATCTCGACCACCCGCTCCTGGAGGTCCGGAGCGCCGCGCTCGCGGGGCCCGCGTGTCCTGTCCCTCGACGCCATCGACCCTCGACCCTAGCGAACGCTCAGAAGCGGAGGCCGCCCTCGCGGGCGCCCTCAGCGAGCGCCCTGACCTTGCCGTGGAAGCGGTAGCCGCCGCGGTCGAACACGCACGTCTCGAGTCCGGCCGCGCGGGCGCGCTCGGCGATCAGCTCGCCGGCGCGGCGCGCCTGCTCCATCCGGCCGAGCTCCTTCAGCCCCGGCTCCGTCCAGACCACGGCGGCGAGCGTGTGGCCGCGCGCGTCGTCGATCAGCTGCGCCTGGATCCCGCGGTTCGAGCGGAACACCGCCAGCCGGGGTCGCTCCGCGCTGCCGCGCACCTTGGCGCGCACGCGCCGGCGCCGCCGGAGGCGGCGATCGGCCTTTGTGGTCGCGCTCATGCCCGCTTGCCCACCTTGCGGGCGACGTGCTCGCCCTCGTAGCGGATCCCCTTGCCCTTGTAGGGCTCGGGCGGCCGCCGCTTGCGGATGTTGGCCGCGATCTCGCCGACCGCCTGCTTCGAGATGCCGCGCACGACGATCTGGGTCGGCGCCGGCACCTCGAACTCGATGCCCTCCGGTGCCTGCACCTCGACGGGATGGGAGTAGCCGAGGCTCATCACGAGCTTGCGACCCTGCAGTTGCGCGCGGTAGCCCACGCCCTGGATCTGCAGGCGCTTCTCGAAGCCGCGCGTGACGCCCTCGACCATGTTGGCGATCAGCGTGCGCGTCAGGCCGTGCAGCTCGCGATGCTGCCCGCGGTCCGACGGGCGCGTGACGAGCAGCTGGCCGTTGTCCCGCTCGACGCCGATGTCCCGCGCGATGCGCTCCTCGAGCTCGCCCATCGGCCCCTTGACCCGCACGCGCTCGGGCTCGATCGACACCTCGACGCCGTCGGGGACTGGGATCGGCTGCCTTCCGATCCGGCTCATGACGGCAATCCCGCTACCACACCCGCGCCACGAGCTCGCCGCCGACGCCCTCGCGGCGCGCGTCGTGCCCCGTCATGACGCCGCGCGAGGTCGACACGATGGTCGTGCCCATGCCTCCCAGCACCTTCGGGACCTCGCCGGCGCGCACGTAGCGCCGCCGCCCCGGCTTGGATACGCGCTCGATCCCGGTGATCACGGGCGCGCGGTCCTCCGTGTACTTGAGCCGCACGCGCAGCACGCGTCCGACGCGAGCCGGCTCGACGGCGAAGTCCTCGACGTAGCCCTGCTCGGTGAGGATCCGCGCCAGCTCGGCCTTGAAGCTCGATGCCGGCATCGCGACCTCGTCGTGGTCCGCCACGAGGCCGTTGCGGATGCGGGTCAGGAAGTCGGCGATCGGGTCGGTCATCCGCCTACCAGCTCGACTTCGTCAGGCCGGGGATCATGCCCTGATGGGCGACCTGGCGCAGGCAGATGCGGCACAGCCCGAACTTGCGCAGGTAGGCGCGCGGCCGGCCGCAGCGCCTGCAGCGGTGGTAGGCGCGCGTCTTGTACTTGGATGGGCGCTGCTGGCGCACCCGCTGGGACGTCTTTGCCATTCAGCCCTCCTGGCCCGCGCCCGGCGCGCCCTCGCGGGCGAACGGCATGCCGAGCTCGCGCAGCAGCGCGAACGCCTCGGCGTCGCTGCCGGCGGTGGTCGTGATAGTTACGTCGAGGCCGCGCACCTGGTCGATGGCGTCGTAGTCGATCTCGGGGAAGATGATCTGCTCGCGGACGCCCATCGAGTAGTTGCCGCGGCCGTCGAATGAGCGCGGGTCGAGCCCACGGAAGTCGCGGATGCGCGGGATCGCGACCGACATGAGCCGGTCGAGGAACTCGTACATGCGCGCCCGCCGGAGCGTGACGGTCACGCCGACCGGCATCCCCGCGCGCAGCTTGAAAGCGGCGATCGACTTGCGCGCGCAGCGCACGTTCGGGCGCTGGCCGGCGATCGTGGCGAGCTGCTCCGTGGCGGCCTCGAGCATGCGCGTGTCCTGCTTCGCCTCGCCCACGCCCATGTTGAGCGTGATCTTCTCGAGCCGCGGGACCTCCATCACGTTCCCGTAGCCGAAGCGCTCGCGCAGCCGCGGGCGGACCTCGCTCGCATAGCGCTCCTTGAGGCGCGGCGGGACCTTGACGGCGGCCTCCATCAGTCGAGCTCCGCCCCCGAGCGCTTCGCCACGCGCACGCGGCGCCCGCCCTCGCGCCTGATCCCGACGCGCGTCGGCGCGCCCGTCTTCGGGTCGATCAGCATCACGTTCGACACGTGGATCGGCCCCTCCGACTCCACGATCCCGCCGACCTCCTGGGCGCGCTGCGTGTCGCGCAGCGTCCGGGGCCGAACGTGCCGCTTACGCATGTTGAGCCCCTCGACGTAGACGCGCTCGCTTGCCGGCTCGACGCGTAGCACACGGCCGGTCTTGCCGCGATCCTTGCCGGTGATCACCCTCACGGTGTCGTCCCTGCGGATCTTCATCCCCATCGCGCTAGAGCACCTCCGGCGCCAACGAGACGATCTTCATGAAGTTGCGGTCGCGCAGCTCGCGCGCCACGGGGCCGAAGATGCGCGTCCCGCGCGGGTTGTTCGCGGCGTCGATCAGCACCGCGGCGTTCTCGTCGAAGGCGATGTAGGTGCCGTCGTCGCGCCCGAACTCCTTCTTCGTGCGCACCACGACCGCCTTGACCACGTCGCCCTTCTTGACGCTGCCGTGCGGGATCGCCTGCTTCACGGTGCCCACGATGATGTCGCCCACGCCCGCGTAGCGCCGGCGCGAGCCGCCCGAGACGCGGATGCAGAGGATCTCGCGCGCGCCGGTGTTGTCCGCCACCCTGAGCCGCGACTCCTGCTGGATCATCGCGCCCGCTCCAGCACCTCTACGAGCCGCCAGCGCTTGCTGCGGCTGAGCGGCCGGCTCTCCACGACGCGCACGGTGTCGCCCACGCCGGCCTCGTTGCGCTCGTCGTGCGCGTGGAGGGTCGACGACGTGCGCACGACCTTGCCGTAGGTCCGGTGCGCCCGTTGAACGTCGATGCGCACTGTGATCGTCTTGTCGGCCTTGTCGGAGACGACGATCCCCTGACGGACCTTCTTGCGCCCGGTCGACGCCCGCACCGGGGAGTCCGG